>NZ_KB895569.1:0-281581 GCF_000374885.1 Bacillus sp. 105MF
TCAACTACTACAAATTTACCATTTGAATTTGTACTTTCTTTCGGAACAAAACTCTCTACTTTATCACCATTTACTGCTAAAACCTCTTGATTATTATACTTAAGATTTGCTATGCCAGTATCAATGTTAATAGCTTTTTTTGTTGCATCAGCTGCATTACTTGTTTTTGTTTCAGCGAAGGAAATAGAAGAATAATTAATAGTGCATAAGCCAATTGATAAACATGCTAGTAATTTTATTCCTTTAATATTTTTTGTAATTTTCAAAAAACTCAACTCCTTTTTTAGAATAATTTTGTTACATCAGCTAAATTACTTGTTTATGTTTCAGCGAAGGAAATAAACGAATAATTAATAGTACATAAACCAACTAATAAACACACTAGTAATTTTATTCCTTCAACATGGTTTAGAACTCTTAAAATATTCACCTCCTTTTTTAAAAATTATATCATAAAATCTTAATTTTTGTATATTGATAAAATTTTTTCACTTACTCAAACTAGATAGTTTTTCAGCGGCTTTTCACATGTCCAACATCGTCGCAAGGTCTTTATATCGTGTCAAAGCACCGTTATTTCAAAAATAACACCGATATATCGGGAGAAACGATTGATATATTTTCATCCAATTAAAAAAGCGCCCTGTAAACAGGGCGCTTCTACTTTTAAATTAACCGATACTACCTTCCATCTCAAACTTGATTAGACGGTTCATTTCAACTGCGTATTCCATTGGAAGTTCGCGAGTGAATGGCTCAATGAAGCCCATTACGATCATTTCTGTAGCTTCTTGCTCAGAGATACCGCGGCTCATTAGGTAGAATAATTGTTCTTCTGATACTTTTGATACTTTCGCTTCGTGCTCAAGTGAAACGTGATCGTTTTTGATCTCGTTGTAAGGAATTGTATCAGATGTTGATTGGTTATCCATGATTAACGTATCACATTCGATGTTAGAGCGAGAGTTTGTCGCTTTTGGTCCGAAGTGTACGATACCACGGTACGTTACTTTACCACCATGTTTCGCAATCGATTTAGAAACGATTGTTGAAGATGTGTTTGGTGCTAAGTGAATCATTTTCGCACCAGCATCTTGGTGTTGGCCTTTACCAGCAATCGCGATAGATAATGTTAAACCACGAGCGCCTTCGCCTTTTAAGATAACTGCTGGGTATTTCATCGTTAATTTAGATCCGATGTTACCATCAATCCATTCCATCGTTGCGTTTGCTTCACAAACAGCACGTTTTGTAACTAGGTTGTATACGTTGTTTGCCCAGTTTTGGATTGTAGTGTAACGGCAATATGCATCTTTCTTAATGATGATTTCTACTACCGCACTGTGCAGTGAATTTGTTGTGTAAACAGGAGCTGTACAACCTTCTACGTAGTGTACATGTGCGCCTTCGTCTACAATAATAAGCGTACGCTCGAATTGTCCCATATTTTCAGAGTTAATACGGAAATACGCTTGAAGTGGTGTATCAACTTTGATACCTTTTGGAACGTAGATGAACGATCCACCAGACCAAACTGCAGAGTTTAATGCTGCGAATTTGTTGTCAGTTGGTGGGATTACTTTTCCGAAATGCTCACGGAAAATATCTTCGTTCTCTTTTAATGCGCTATCTGTATCTTTGAAGACGATTCCTAGAGCTTCTAGGTCCTCTTTCATGTTGTGGTATACAACTTCAGATTCGTACTGTGCAGATACACCAGCTAAATATTTTTGCTCAGCTTCTGGAATACCTAATTTATCAAATGTCGCTTTAATTTCATCAGGTACTTCATCCCAAGACTTCTCAGATTTCTCAGATGGTTTTACGTAGTACGTAATTTCATCGAAATCTAAGTCGTTTAAGTCGCCGCCCCATTGTGGCATTGGCATTTCGTAGAATTTATCCAGTGATTTTAAACGGAAGTCTAACATCCACTGTGGTTCTTCTTTCATACGTGAAATCTCTTCAACGATTTCTTTTGTTAAGCCGCGTCCTGCACGGAAAATCGAAACGTCTTTATCCTTGAAACCATATTTATAATCGCCGATATCTGGCAGTTTCTTCGCCATGTTGGTATGTCCCTCCTTAGATAACCTCGTGTTTAGGAACCTGTAACATTACTTATCTTCGTTTAAGCCTTTTTCTAACGCTTTCCAAGCTAATGTTGCACATTTAATACGTGCTGGAAACTTGCATACGCCTTGTAATGCTTCAATATCTCCTAAATCTACGCTGTCATCATACTCTTTTCCTAGCATCATGTCAGAGAAAATTTTAGAAAGCTTAAGTGCCCCTTCAATCTTCTTTCCTTTTACTGCTTGCGTCATCATCGAAGCTGAAGACATGGAGATGGAACAACCTTCTCCTTCAAACTTCGCCTCTTTCACAATTCCATCTTCTACTTTCATCGTAAGTTGAATACGATCGCCGCAAGTTGGATTGTTTAAGTTAACTGTAACACTATCTTCTAACACGCCATGGTTACGAGGATTCTTATAATGATCCATAATAACTTGACGATATAACGTATCTAAATTATTAAAAGACATTTGTGAAATACTCCTTTGTTTTCGTTAGCGCTTCAACAAATGTATCAATTTCTTCTTTTGTATTATATAAATAGAAGCTTGCACGTGCTGTAGAAGAAGCTTTTAACCACTTCATAAGCGGCTGTGCACAGTGGTGTCCTGCGCGAACCGCAATGCCTTCTACATCTAATACTGTTGCTACATCATGCGGATGTACTTCATCAATATTAAATGTAACAAGACCAGCGCGATGCTTTGGTCCATAAATTGTAACGCCATCTACTTCTGATAGTCTTTCTAAAGCGTACTGCGCTAATTCATGTTCATGCTTTTCAATATTATCAAGACCGATTTCTTCTAGGAAATCAATTGCCGCTCCAAGTCCGATCGCATTACCGATAATCGGTGTACCTGCTTCAAACTTCCACGGAAGCTCTTTCCACGTAGAATCTTGTAAGTCTACGAAATCAATCATTTCGCCGCCAAATTCAATTGGCTCCATATTGTCTAGCAATTCTTTCTTACCATATAATACGCCGACACCTGTAGGCCCGCACATTTTATGAGCGGATAATGCGTAGAAATCACAGTTTAAATCTTGTACATCCACTTTCATATGAGGTGTACTTTGTGCACCGTCAACGACCATGATTGCACCATTTTGATGAGCGATTTCTGCGATTTCTTTTACAGGGTTAATCGTTCCAAGTACGTTAGACACATACATAATAGAAACGATTTTTGTATTCTGTGTAATTGTTTGACGTGCATCTTCTAATGAGATTGTTCCGTCTGGCTGAAGCGGAAGATATTTTAAAGTTGCGCCTGTTTTCTTCGCAACTTGTTGCCACGGAATAATATTACTATGATGCTCCATGTAAGAGATGACGATTTCATCGCCCTCTTTTACATTTTCACGGCCATAGCTTGCTGCTACTGTATTTAATGCAGTTGTTGTTCCTCGCGTGAAAATAACTTCTTCCATTGATTTCGCGTTAATAAACTTGCGAACCTTCTCACGTGCACCTTCATACGCATCGGTAGCTTTCGTACCGAGCGTATGAACACCGCGATGCACGTTAGAATTGTATTCTTTATAGTAACGTTCTAACGTTTCAATGACTTGAATTGGCTTTTGAGAAGTTGCTGCACTATCGAAATAAACAAGTTGTTTGCCGTTCACTTTTTGATCAAGAATTGGAAACTGTTTGCGTATTTCATGAATATCCATTAGCGAACTTTCCTTTCAATTACCTCAACAAGCTGTGCTTTTACTCCTTCAATTGGAAGCTCATTCACTACAGGTGCTAAGAATCCATGGATGACTAAACGTTCTGCTTCTTTCTTCGGAATACCACGACTCATTAAGTAGTATAGTTGTACTGGATCTACGCGGCCTACAGAAGCTGCGTGACCTGCCATTACATCGTCTTCGTCAATTAGAAGAATTGGGTTTGCATCGCCGCGAGCTTTCTCATTTAACATAAGAACGCGAGAAGATTGTTGTGCATTTGATTTAGATGCACCGTGTTCAATTTTACCAATTCCGTTAAAGATAGATGTTGCGCTATCTGTTTGTACACCGTGTTTTAAAATGAATCCTTCAGAGTGTTTACCGAAGTGAACAACTTTAGTTGTAAAGTTTTGTGTTTGGTTACCACGGCCAATTGTTACTGTTTTTGTATCAGCAAATGATCCGTCGCCCATTAAGTTCGTTACATTCTCTGAAATTGTATTTCCGTCATTCATAAGACCTAATGCCCACTCAATACGGCCGTCACGTCCTACAACGCCGCGGCGGTTTACGTAAGTTGTTACATCTTTCGCTAATAGATCAACTGCACCAAATTTCACTTGTGCACCTTGTTCTACGATTACTTCTGCCACGATGTTTGCAATACCTGTAACAGTTTCATTTGCTACGTAGTTTTCTACATATGTTGCAGAACTGTTCGCGTCAGCTACAAATAATACATGGTTATATACATTTGCTTCTTCGCCGTCTACTAAGAATACAGCTTGAAGTGGTGTTTCAAGAACAACGTTTTTCGGAACATATACAAATGCACCGCCGTTGATTAATGCTGCATGAAGTGCTGTTAAACGATGCTCATCCACTTTCACGCCGTCTTTCATTAAATACTTTTGTATTAATTCAGCATGCTCAGTTGCAGCTGTTACGATATCTGTGAAAATAACACCTTTTTCTTTTGCTTCATCAGCTAAAGAAACAAATGCAGTTGTACCTGTACGTTGTACTAGTACGCTGTTATTTTCATCGATTAAATTTTTCACTGCTTCTGGAAGTTCCGTTAAAGAACTTACAGGCTCTTGCTTAGCAGTGTGGCCTTTTCCGATAAAGTCCCATTTATCGATTTTTGTTTTATCAGGCGTTGGCATTGGAAGTTCAGTTGCTTGTGCAAGAGCTTGTAAGCGGAACTCAGTCAACCAAGCAGCTTCGTTTACTTCGCTTGCGCGCTGACGGATTGTTTCTTGATCGAAAGGTAATGTACCGATTGTCATATTTATGCTCCTCTCTTACGCTTCTTGCTCTGCTGTTTCGTCTTCAATACCTAATTCTTTTTTGATCCAGTCGTAACCTTCAGCTTCTAGACGTTGTGCAAGCTCAGGGCCACCAGATTTAACGATGCGACCGTTCATCATAACGTGAACGAAGTCTGGAGTAATGTAGTTTAATAAACGTTGGTAATGCGTAATCATTAGGCAGCCGAACTCTTCGCCGCGCATTTCGTTAATACCTTTAGATACAACTTTTAATGCATCGATATCAAGACCAGAGTCGATTTCGTCTAAGATTGCGATTTTTGGCTCAATCATCATTAATTGAAGAATTTCGTTACGTTTTTTCTCACCGCCAGAGAAACCTTCGTTTAAGTAACGTTGTGCCATTTCTGGATCCATTTCTAGGAATTCCATGTTTTTATCTAATGTACGGATAAATTTCATAAGAGAAATTTCATCGCCTTCCTCGCGTCGTGCATTAATTGCAGAACGTAAGAAGTCAGCGTTTGTTACTCCACTAATTTCACTTGGATATTGCATTGCTAGGAATAGACCTGCTTGTGCGCGCTCATCTACTTCCATTTCTAATACATCTTCACCGTCGATGATGATGCTTCCTTCTGTTACTTCATATTTTGGGTGACCCATAATTGCAGAAGATAAAGTTGATTTACCTGTTCCATTAGGTCCCATAATTGCGTGGATTTCTCCACCTTTTACTTCAAGGTTTACACCTTTTAAAATTTCTTTACCATCGATTGATACATGTAAGTCTTTAACCGTTAATGTAGAACCAGCCATCTCAATACCTCCATTAATCCTCTATATACATTTTAAAAATTCCTAAAACATTCACATTCTCATTTTATTCTCATTCTCATTTTATATCAAATAAAATGTTATCGCAAACGCTGAGAAAATGTAACAATTTTTTCACAAATGTATATAAGTACTTCCCTCACATCCTCTTATGATACACTTTTCTTCTTATATATAAAGAAAAAAGGGCTAGAAATTTCCTAGCCCTTTCCTACGCCTATTCACTTACTGGAAGTACAGCGCCCTTATATTCTTTCTTAATAAAATCTTGAATTTCTTTTGAGTGTAACACTTCTACAAGCTCTTTAATTTCTTTTCTATTTTCGTCACCTTTACGAACCGCAATAATATTTGCATAAGGAGACTCTGATCCTTCAAGAGCAATTGCATCTTTTGTTGGGTTTAATTTTGCATCAATTGCATAGTTTGAGTTAATGAATAATGCGTCACCTTCGTTGTTCTCATATAATTTTGGTGTAAGACCTGGCTCCACATCTGTTTTAAACTTCAAGTTTTTCGGATTTTCCACAATATCTTTTTCTGTCGCTTTGACGATATCTACGCCATCTTTCAGTTTAATAACGCCGCCTTTTTGCAGAAGTCCTAACATACGTCCACGCTCTGATACGTTATTACTCATAATCACTGTTCCGCCGTTTGGAAGATCTTTTAAGTTTTTATATTTCTTTGAGTAAATCCCCATCGGCTCTAAATGAATTTTCCCTGCGTTTACAAATTTGTATCCTTTTTCTTGAATCTCTTTATCTAAATACGGAATATGTTGGAAATAGTTTGCATCAAGATCTTTATCAGCTAGTGCTTTATTTGGCAATACGTAATCTTGGAATGGCTTAATATCTAATTTAATCCCTTTTTTCTCTAAGATTGGTTTCGCTTTTTCTAGAATAACTGCATGCGGTACGTTAGAAGCACCAACTACAAGTTTCTTTTCGTCTTTTCCGCCGCTACAAGCAGCTAATGCAAACACAAATACAGCAAGAAGTGCTGAAAGTAATACCTTTTTCATGTTATGACACCCTTTCTTTTTTTCAATATTCAAAATTAAAAAGCTGTAGGAAGTCTTCGTCTTACACGAAGACTTCTCTTTATCTTTTATCAAGACGCTTCGTGAGCAAGTCACCAAGCATTTGAATGATAAATACAATCACAAGTACAAGAATTGTTGCCATAAGCGTTACATCACTATTATTGCGCTGAAACCCTTCTAAATAAGCAAGTGTACCAAGTCCACCTGCTCCGACCACTCCAGCCATTGCTGTGTAACCGACAAGCGCAATAGCTGTTACCGTAATCCCGGAAACAAGCGCTGGCAAAGATTCTGGTATAAGTACTTTTAAAATAATTGTACTTGTCTTTGCTCCCATCGCCTTTGATGCTTCAATGACACCTTTATCAATTTCACGAAGTGCGATTTCGACCATTCTCGCATAGAACGGTGCTGCCCCAACAATTAATGCTGGTAATGCGGCACTTGCACCTAGAATCGTGTTTAGAAGAAGCTTCGTAAATGGAATAAGTAAAATGATTAAAATAATAAACGGGATCGAACGAAAAATATTTACAAACGCACCAATTACAATATTAACTGGCTTGTTTTCCCAGAGATTATCTTTTCCTGTCAGAAACAGTAGCAATCCCAAAATAAGACCTAAGACAAACGTTGCAAGCGCGGCAACTGCCGTCATGTATAACGTTTCTCCCGTAGCCTCTAGCATTTTGTCCCAATCGACATTTTGAAACAAATTATCCATGTGCAATCACCTCCAGCTCGACTTGCTCTTGTTGAATCGTCGCAATTGCTTTTGCAACCACATCTTCAGCACCATTTAAGTGGACAATTAAACTTCCATACGCCCCGTTTGCCGTTTGTGCAATGTTCCCTTGCAGAATGCTTACTTCCACGCCATCTTGCTTCATGAGTTCCTGCAAGACAGGTCTTTCTACTACTTCACCAATAAATTGCAGCTTTACAACCTTGCCTTCCGGATACTTCTCTACTAAATGTTCAATTGCTTCATCCGCATCTTCAGAATCTGTTATTTGCTTAACAAAACGCTTTGTAATCTCCTGCTGTGGATTACGGAATACATCTAGTACAGGACCAGTCTCCACAATTTTTCCTTTTTCCATTACCGCAACACGATTACAAATTTTTTGAATCACATGCATTTCATGTGTAATCAGTACAATTGTTAATCCAAGACGTTTATTAATATCTAATAGTAAATCTAAAATTTGATCTGTGGTTTCTGGATCAAGTGCTGATGTCGCTTCATCACACAAGAGCACCTTTGGATTATTCGCTAATGCTCTTGCAATCCCAACGCGTTGCTTTTGCCCGCCGCTCAATTGAGATGGATACGCATCACCTCTACCTTCCAATCCAACAAGATGAATCAACTCATCCACACGCTTTCTTCGCTGCACTTTATCTACACCTGCAATTTCAAGTGGAAAAGCGATATTTTCACGTACAGTTCGTGACCACAGTAAGTTAAAATGCTGGAAAATCATTCCGATTTCTTGTCTTGCCTTTCGAAGTTCACTCCCTGTAATTGTGGAAATAACTCGATTAGCTATCGTAATCTGTCCGGAAGTTGGTTTCTCTAATTGATTAAACAATCGAATTAAAGAACTTTTCCCAGCACCACTATATCCGATAACACCAAATATCTCACCTTTCTCTATTTTTAAATTGGCGTTATCCACAGCAGTGACATCACCGCTTTTTGACTTATATATTTTCTTTACGTTCTCTAATAGAATCATGGTGTATCACCCCTTTTTGATTTAAAAAGCGCAAGCGGCTTGCTCAGAACAAGAGGGCGTTGGAACCCCTGACATAGAGGCGCTTTTCACCTCGCAGGAAGGGGTGAAACGACCGAATGTTCTAGCCGCTGGAGCTAGATTTCTTAAAACGCATAAGCGGCTCTTTTTATTATTCGAACGTCCTCCTCATTCAAACAACAAAAAAACCTTTCTGCCTCTAGAATGAGCAGAAAGGTTTATATGCGTATATCAACATTATCCCTTCCTCTCATCTCTCAAAGCATTTGCTTTGCAGGAATTGGCACCATTTCAACATAAAAGTTGACGGTTGCCGGGTTTCATAGGGCTCAGTCCCTCCACCTCTCTTGATAAGAGAAATCAGATTCAATTTTCGTCTGATTTGAATTTTATGAAATTGTCTATATTTTATGAATTGAATTCTATCAATATACACCCACTATGTCAACAGGAATTTTCACAAAAAACGAAACTTCGGAATATTAAGCACCTACCGGCATTGGTTTACATATATGAAACACTGATTCAAATAATAGCATCGTGCGATACGTTCCAGAATAGTGTACACGCCCATTATTAATTAAAGTTTGTAACCGAATATTCCCAGTAACTAATCGCTGTAGGTCTTCCTCCCCAAAACAAACAATTTGTTCTGTTCCCTCGGTTCCTTTCAAAATTTGTATATACTCTCTTGAGATTTGAAGTGAATAACACTCACCTCCCAAACGGATATTAATTATTTTTTCTCCTTGCCGTAGAAGTGGCTCTAAATGATATTGGCTATTGGCATACGTTACAAATGATTGAAGCAACGAATATAATCCCATTCTAATCACATCCTTCATATCACTTTCTACTAAATACCATTCCATCTTCTTAAAGGGCAATCCTGTTACTTTCTCTCGACAAATAACGTATCACTTCTATCTTTCAGGCATATTTCCCAAGAAATATGTCGAGGCGGCAAAAACATTGCCGCCTACTGTAATTCCGTATATAAATATTCAACTGAATGAAATGCATATATTTTCTTCATAAGTGTTCCCCGCTCAAATACGAGTAAACAAGGTACACTTTCTACCTCATATTCTCGCGCTAAATGCGGAGCGTAATTTAAATCTAGCATTCCTATTTCCAAATTAGATATAGTAGCTTCTACAACTGTTAACATCTTCTTTGCTAATTGGCATGTTCCACACATCGGTGTATATACATATAACACTGTTTTTTCTTGGTCTGCTATTAAAGCTGTAGCTTCAGCACCTGTCCAGTCAATCACTTCTATCATTCCTTACCGTAAATATTCTGTATAAACGTCAATGTCAGCTCCCCATAATACGTTCGCTAAATGATTAGAAGGAGCAGTTGCCACTTCACGATACGAACGATCAATGTAAATATGCTCAGCTTGCGGAAATTCTTTACGAAATTGTTTTCTGAGCTTTTCACCTGCAGCATCAGCATCCACTAGCACATATACTTCTTTATCAAAAAACTGATCAATGAGTTCATCCATTTTCGACAAACCAATTGTACCATTTGTACAAACAATTTCCACTGGTTCGCGAATAATAGATTCAATCTTTCTTCTATCTGATTTTCCTTCGACAATAATGACTTTCTCTACATAGACCATATGTCATCACCCGATCACCATATACTATAAAACAACCTTACTTTAGTATATAGTATATTCGTTCTTTTCATGTTGTTTCCTGTTTATTTTTGTGAAACTGTTTAGCCCTGTTGGCTAAGGCTCTTTCGCACAGAAGGCGTTTTTTGTCTTCTTGTGCGGAAGGTTCTTAGACATGAAGGGCTAGGAGGCGGAGCTGGACAAAGAAAAGTGGAAGCGGCTCGCTCAGAACAGAAGGACGTTGGAATTCCTGACGTAAAGACGCTTTTTTGCCTCGCAGGAAGAAGGGAATCCACCGAGCATCCTTACCGCTGGAGCTGGATTAAAAGAAAAGCGCAGGTGGCTCGCTCAGAATGTGAGGGGGATGGAGCTTCTAGCACAGAAGGTGTCCTTTTACGCAATGAAAAATAAAAAGGACAGCACATAGGCTGTCCTTTTTATCTCAACTAAAATTAGTCTTGGTTTGTCATTTCTGCGTATTGTTCTGCAGATAATAACTTCTCTACTTCACTTGCATCAGAAAGTTCAATCTTAACCATCCATGCACCTTCGTACGGAGATTCGTTAACAAGTTCTGGTTGGTCGCTTAATTCTTCGTTTACTGCCACAACTTTACCACTTACAGGTGCGTATAATTCAGAAACTGTTTTAACAGATTCTACGCTTCCGAATGGCTCATCAGCTTCAAGTGTCGCACCTACTTCAGGAAGTTCAACGAATACGATATCGCCTAACTCACTTTGTGCAAAATGAGTAATACCGATAACAACTTCGTTGCCTTCAGTTTTTACCCATTCGTGTTCTTCAGAGTAACGTAAATGATTTGGAATGCTCATGACTGTACCTCCAGTGAATGTATTAATTATGTAAAAATACCTTATTGGTACTTTTTCCACACACTTCCAAACTGCTCTTCGTTAAAACCAAGTGTTACATTCGTGCCATCTGTTACGATTGGACGTTTAATCAACATGCCATCAGATACTAATAGCTCAAACATTTCGTCTTCACTTGCATCTTTTAACTTATCTTTTAAGCCAAGTTCACGGTAACGCATTCCACTTGTATTAAAGAATTTTTTTAATGGCAATTCACTTTTCGCATGTAAATTACGCAAATCTTCTTTTGATGGTGGATTTTCAACAATATGAATCATTTCATATGCTACATCGTTTGCCTCAAACCATTTTTTTGCTTTTTGACATGTGCCACACTTTGGATATGAATAAAATGTTACTGCCATAAATTCACCTACTTTTTACTAACCTTTACCTTTATCATATAGAAAACGTTTTATTATTTCAAACGATTCTTCTCCAAACTTTAACTTATTTCGCGACAATTTTCTTTTATCCTGCAAATTTTCCTTATTTTCCGCCATTTAAAGAAAAATAATATATAAAAAAATAAATATAAAAATTTCCCCTCTTCATTCATTATGTATCATTTAGACCGAACATACATCTTAAACAAACGTTTATTTAAATAACTAAAAAATAAAAAGCCCCTAGTCCGGAGCTTCTCAATGCCTGCTCAAATAATCTGCAATCGTTTGAAATACGTATATATACATATTATGAATACTTTGCTCCGAAATCGTATCATTGTATAAACCAGTGCCCCAATACTGCCCTTCACTACTTCCTAGATTTACAAATCCTTGTGTATACATCATTGCTTTATCTGTTGGTGCATTGTTATAATCCAAATCTTTTTCTATAAAAATCAAATATGGCTTATCCTTTAAACCGATAAAAAACACTGGCTTTTTTAACCCTAAAAATAGCTCTGTATATTTTTCTTCTGATGCTTCTTGAAAATATTCTTTCATAACGAGAAATCCGTCGACTTTCTCTGATTTCTCTTTTATCTGATCTAAATGCACCTTCACAAACTTTATGTTTCTAAATGTATCCTTTGGCGCCTCACCGATAACTCCAATTACAAGCGCTCTCCCGCTATACTCTAAAGCAGATGGCACATCCTTATTCTTTGCACATCCAGCTCCCACGAGACATAACAATATAAGAACCAACAAAATAAGCAAACGTTTCATATCTCATCCTCCCATTAAAAGTCAAGTGACAAAAATGTAAGGTTAATGCAAAAAAATGTAAGTAAAATCAATAGCCCATTTTGATTTTCTATATTATAATCAACTGGATTTACTTACATTACTAAACACTAGGAGATAGTCATGAAAAAATATAAACTTTCATCTTTTCTTCCATTAAGTTATATACTTCTACTCGTACTCGTAAGTCCCCTTTACGATGTACTGAATAAATCTGGTGTTCATGCTGTTGATGTTACAACAGTAGTTGATGATTGGATTCCATTTGTGAAGGCATTTATTATTCCGTATTTAATTTGGTTCCCATACTTATACGGCGCACTCATTTATTATTGCTTTAAAGATCGAAAACAATATTATGTAACATTAAGCAGCGTTATCCTAGGAAAGCTTACGTGCTTTTCGATTTACTACTTTTGGCAAACAACCGTACCACGTCCAACAGTAGTAGGGACAGATGTATTTTCTGACTTAGTTCGCTATATTTATAGCATTGATCAACCTGTAAACTGTTTTCCTAGCATCCACGTTCTCACAACATTTGTAATTATGTTAGCTGCTTATAAGCGAAGAGAGCAGCATAGATGGGAATATTTGATCCTTACTTTCTTTGGTACACTCATTGTTTTATCAACGCTATTTACAAAGCAGCATGCCTTCTTAGATGCCGTTTCCGGTATGGCAGTTGCGAGTACACTATACTTCGGTGTGCAGCTTTTACTAGTAAACCGAAAAGACACGATTACAATTCCTGCGAGACAAACCTATAAAATGTAAACAAAAAAGCAGACTGTGGCTTCTTCAGTCTGCTTTTATCTATATAAAGGAGATTTTCAATTGTAACTTAAGATTGTGGCACAGTCATATCGCCAGAATGAATACGGCCGGCTTTTTTTAACGCGCTGTAAAGTATATAAGAAACAGCTACTGGGATTACGATATAAGTGATGACCATTGCTGGTACAACACCGAATCCTTGGCTGGAAATTAAGTTAATTGGTGCAATAAGAGAGCTTAATCCAAGACCTGCAATTTCTTTACCTGCTTCCAAGTGGAAAATCAGTGCAGAAACAGGACCCACAATGGCGCTAGCAACGACAGTTGGGACGAGAATCATTGGATTTTTAGTAATGTTTGGCAACTGTACTTTCGGAGTACAAAGTGCTTGTGCTAAAATACCACCTAAATTGTTTTCTTTTGCGGAGATAACAGCGAATCCGATAAATTGAGCGACACATCCTGCAAGTGCTGCGCCGCCTGCAACACCGTCTAGGCTAAGTGCAATTGCTAGAGCTGCTGATGAAGCTGGAGAGATAAGTAATAGCCCCCAAACAACCGCAAGCACGATCGAAGCAATAAATGGGCTACCAGCTGAGCTGTCTTTAATAAATGCGCCAACTGTATTTAATACAGGACTAATATTTTGAGATAACCAAATACCAACTATACCAGACCCTAATATTGCTGCAAATGGAACGAGCATCATATCTAAAGCAGTTTTTCCGCTTAATCTTTTACCGATATAAACCGCTAGAGTTGCTGTTAATAACGCACCAATTGGTTCACCAGTTTTAATAATTAAGCCGGCTTCAGTCATCGAAATCGACCCTGCTCCAATCGCTCCGGCAACCATCGCTGAGAAAATGACAAGTCCGTTTGCCCCAAGCATGAAAGCAATCCCTGCTCCAATTGCTGGTGCCATCAGTGATTTCGCAACAACTCCAATTGTAATTAACATCGGAATATCAACAATTCTTCCTATGTTTTCGATAAGTAAACCAATTCCAAGGGATACGAAAATACCTTGTGCAATTCCGGCAGAACCTTTAAATACACGAGACATTATATATTCCTTCATCTATTTCACCTTCTCCTAGTTTAGTAACCAATTGTTTTCATATAGTCACGTAAAACATCATTTGATTGTGCAAATCGGTCTTCTTCAGCTTCTGTTAAGTTTAGTTCTACAACTTCTTTTACACCATCTCTTGTAATAATTGCTGGTACACCTGTACAAATATTATATTCGCCATATTCACCATCTAAAATTGCTGAAACAGCAATCACGCGGTGATCATCATTAAAGATAGAACTTGCAATATAAGCGAGTGAGTTACCAATTCCATAATAAGTAGTACCCTTACGTTTATAAATTTCCCAACCAGCTTTAGCAGTTTTCTCAACAATTTCATCTAAATCGATTTCACCGAAACGTTCTTTTTGCTCTTCTAAAATTTGCAAAATTGGTTTTCCACCAACTGTTACGTGAGACCAAGCAACCATTTGTGAATCACCATGCTCACCTAATGAGTAACCATGGATGCTACGAGGGTCTACTTCAAGCATTTCAGATAAAATTGTTCTTAAGCGTGAAGAGTCTAATGATGTACCTGTACCAAGCACACGATTTCTTGGTAAACCAGATAACTTCCAAACTTGATAAGTAATAATATCAACTGGATTCGATGCAATTAAGAAGATACCGTCAAATCCGCTTTCCATTACACCTGCTACAACACTTTCCATAACTTTCGCGCTTGCTCCTAAAGTATCCAAACGACTTTGTCCTGGTTTTGGAGCTGGACCCGCTGTAATAATAACAATGTCCATATCTTTGCAGTCCTCATAATCGCCTGCATACACTTTTGTTCTTGTATTTGTAAAGTTAATGCAGTGTGATAAATCCATCGCTTCTCCAACTGCACGTTCATGATTTATATCAATTAATACCAACTCTTCACAGATACCTTGATTCACAATTGAATACCCACAGCTTGATCCAACTAATCCAGTACCAATAATTGCGATTTTTCTTGTGTTTCTATTCATAAGAACCTCTCCTATGTAATCATGTAATGTTTTTGTTCTTTACACTCTTCATTATAGAGATTCTCACTATAGAAACCATGGATACTTTGTGAAACATTGAACAAAGTTTGTGTATATTTTGTGAAACACTCTACTCTGTTTTCGTCATATTTGTTACAACTGGAAAAATGTTTTATACATCTTTATTGACATATATATAAATAAAAAAGCGAGTGAATTATCATCTGATATTCACTCGCTTTTTTTATTCATTACTGTGCGCTTAATTGACTTTTCAGCTGCTGAACAACCGTTGGATTCGCAGGAGCAGCTGGCTTATAATGTCCTTTTTGTAATGCATATTTATATACATTACGTTGTCTCATTTCATCCTGATTTCGAATGTGAATCAGCGTTTGATGTAACTGTTCGTTATTTGACTCTGCTATGTAATTCGCATAACTAGTCAAACTAGCATTTAATTCCGATAAATAATCGTTAACCATATCTTTTTCATTCATAATCGATACCCTCCTAGCCTAAAAAGGACATTAATTGTTGTTTTGTATTTCTTGCAGCTTGTGCATCTTGTTGTAGCATTTGTTTCAATTGAGGATCTGTACACTGCTGCGCATACTGATCTAGTTTATTTGCAACTGTCGCATGCCCTCCAATAAGATGACGTAAATTTTCAAGCTCAAGCTCTGTTAAGTTTGGCATAATAAAAACCTTCCTTTCTTTAGTCATTCAACATTTAGTATTTATTCTTTTTCGGATTGTATGCATGTAAAGTGAGGGTATAAGATGATGATTCACTAAAAAATAAAAGGTTCATTCTTAGTAAAGAATCCTCTAAATTATTGAGGGACCTTTTCAATTAAAACTCCCCCCACATCACTTCATCTCCCCATTTCTTTACACCTTTCTCGCTAAATTTCGCTCAGCTTCTTCAATCGCTCGTTGCATACGTAACATCGGATCCTCAATCATCTTTCCGTGCCCTGTCGCCAATACAGACGGTTTATATCGTAGCAGTTTCTGAGCGCTCTTTAATGCTGTTTCTGCATGCCACGTTCCAAACACAGGAAACGGAAAGAGCCACTTAATCTGGCCTGCCACCGCAACCCCTCCCCTGGTTTGAAATGCGTCTCCAGCAATCAGTGCATCATTTCTTGTATCCAAAAAGGCCATCGAACCCGGTGTATGTCCTGGTGCCATAATTGCTAAAAGAGAACCAACTTGATTTCCCTCCTGCAGAAGCACATCTGGGATCGTCTGTATTTTTTTAGATACTCCAACTTTTATTGGAACGTTCGCTTCCCCTTGCTGCAATGACATGTCTCCTTCAAGCAAGCGGGAATCTCTTTTTGAAATATGAACAGGAACATCAGGAAGTACCTGCTTCAACGCATCAATTGCACCTACATGATCATCATGTACATGTGTTATAACAATGTTCGTAATTGGTTTTCCGATTGTTCGAGCTGATTCTAAAATCTTCTTTGCACTAAACGACAATGCTGCATCAATTAAAGTTAATCCTTTTTCTTCTTCAACGAAATAGCAATTGATTGGAAATAGATTTGGAAAAAATGCTAATTGATAAATTGTACTTTTATGTACGATTCGCATCTCATTCATCCTTTCTAATCAAACATAACAAAAAGAGCTGTTTACAAATTAATATGTAAAACAGCTCTTTCTCATCTAATATCTTTTTCTCAAAACTAAAATAGATAATGAATAGGAGCATAATACTCCTGCCAATAAACATGCATTTGCTAATTTATACTGTTCATTCGTTAATGAATATAGGTTACCGATTAGAAAAATAATTAAATACGAAAGTAAGAATACAAATAACGAGATTTTTGCAGCATTTCCTGTAATTTGATCCCCTCTCTCATCATTTCCCTCTTTCTTTTCAAAACGTGTTGAATATAACACCCCAATTAACCCTGCGATTGATGCGACCATTCCTATTGCTATTATCATTCCATTTCCCCCTCTATCGTATATTGAAAGACTTCATGAAACTCCTTACCAAGAACATGAGCAATTTCAAAAGCTAAAATAAGAGATGGATTGTATCGATTTGCTTCAATAGAAGCTATTGTTTGCCTACTAACGCCCACGCGATTTGCTAATTCCGTTTGTGACCATCGCTTCTCTGCTCGAAGTGCAATCAGGTTGTTTTGTAACATTCCTCTCTGATTCATAAGCCCTCCATTTCACATTATTTTCTATATATTGATTGTAATTTATTTTTAACATTTTGTAAATTATTTTTAACATTTTCATAATACAAAAATTCGTCAGTTAAAGTAATAGCAATTTAGTACAATAGAAATAAAGTAAAACCGAACTAAAATATCTGTAAAGTAGGTGCTATATGAGTTGGAATACAATCAAAACAAAAGAAAATATTGAAAACCTCCTTCATTTATTTGGAGGCTTTCACGATAGTTGTTTGAAAGAATTATATTTGTGGACAGATAGCTGTGTAGATGAGAATCTTGCTATGGGCATGTCATCTGGTACAAATGTAAGGATACTTTTTCAAAGACAGTATGAAAACCCCTCCGCAATAGAGTTACTCTTTGAAGGTGTTACACAATTTCATTTAACTCCGCCACCTGAAAATCATGATTCAATCATTTTCGGCGCATCTCTTCTATTACAAAACAATTTATTTTATTGGGCAGATGATATCGGCTGGCAACCTAACGAGGTCACACCATATGAAGTAAGCTGGATTTCTGCGAAAAGTGTAAAATGGAGAGATGTCAGTTCGTGGATGGGAGATAAAATGAGATACGGAGTAATTAGTGAAGATTAATTTAAACTGTTATTTTTACTATGCTCGCCGTTCTTTTAACAAAACTAAGAAAAACAGTAGCCACAAACGTGACTACTGTTTTTAATTACTCATTAAACTGTATAACGCTCATCCTCTAACACTTTCGCAGCAATTTCACGTTTCTTCGGAATTACGTTAAGCGGCGTGTGACGTGTGAATTTGCGAAGCGCTGATAACATCATGCGCAGCATATCACCATTTTCAACTGCGATAATTGTTTCTTTCGCATCTGCTTCGATTTGGTTGAACGCTTCTTGGCAGAATACTTCAGTGTACAATACTTTTTGTTTATTCTTTTCAAGACCAGTTGCTTTGATTGCTTTTTCTGTACGAAGAACAGCTGATTCCATTGCGTATAAGTTGCTTACGATATCTGCAATGTTAACAAGAACTTCTTGCTCTTTATCTAATGCTTTACCGTATTTTTGAACAGCTAATCCAGCTACCATTAAGCCGATTTTCTTCGCGTTATTTACTAAATATTTTTGAAGCGCTAATGGCTCATCGCCTACTTCTTCAGGCATCATCATCATTAACTCTTCTTGTAATTTTTGCGCTTTTTGAAGAAGTGGTAATTCACCTTTCATCGCTTTACGTAAGAACGTACCTGGTACGATTAAGCGGTTGATTTCGTTCGTGCCTTCGAAAATACGGTTAATACGAGAATCGCGGTACATTCTTTCAATCTCATACTCTGCCATAAATCCGTAACCACCATGAATTTGCACGCCTTCATCTACTACATAGTCTAATACTTCAGAACCGAATACTTTATTCAACGAGCACTCAATTGCATATTCAGCAATAGAAGCTGCTACAGCCTTACCATCTTTTACTTGCTCTTCTGTTAATGTGCTCATATGGCTTTCAAATAAACCAACTGTACGATATACAGAGCTTTCTGCTGCATAAATTTTCGCTGCCATATTTGCAAGTTTTTCTTGAATTAATGGGAAGCGAGCGATTGGTTGTTTGAACTGTTGACGCTGATTTGCATATTGTGCTGAAATTTCTAACGCACGTTTTGAAGAACCAACTGTACCAACACCTAATTTGTAGCGGCCAATATTTAAAATGTTGAAAGCGATAATATGACCTTTACCAATTTCACCAAGTACATTTTCTTTTGGTACTAATGCATCTTCTAAAATTAATGTACGAGTAGAAGAACATTTGATACCCATTTTCTTTTCTTCAGGGCTTGTAGATACGCCTGGATATTCTTTCTCTACGATAAACGCTGTGAAGTGCTCACCATCAACTTTTGCGTATACAACGAATACATCAGCGAAAGCAGAGTTTGTAATCCATTGTTTTTCACCATTTAACACGTAATGCGTTCCTTCTGCATTTAAGCGTGCTGTTGTTTTCGCACCTAATGCATCAGATCCGGATCCTGGCTCAGTTAATGCGTATGCAGCTAATTTTTCACCTGTTGCAAGTGGCGGTAAATATTGTTTCTTTTGCTCTTCATTACCGAATAAAACGATTGGTAAAGATCCGATACCAACGTGGGCACCGTGTGTAATTGCAAAGCCGCCAGCGCGAGAAAATTTTTCTGCAATTAATGCTGAGCTGATTTTATCAAGACCGATTCCGCCATATTCTTCTGGTACGTCAGCGCCTAATAATCCAAGCTCGCCAGCCTCTTTTAATAAACGAACAGAGCGATCAAACTCATGTTGCTCTAAATATTCAAGCTCTGGTAGAACTTCATTTACGATAAAGTCCTCTGTCGTTTTCGCTATCATTTTATGCTCATCGCTATAATCTTCCGGTGTAAATACTTGATCAATCGTAATCTCATCAACTAAAAAGCTACCGCCTTTAACTGCATTTCCCACTGTTTTTTCCATGAAAATTTCCTCCTTCATATTTTCATAAGCCACTTCTCTCACTTTGAGAGAAGCTGGCTCTTCCTTTATTTTTTATACCCTTTAGTCGTTTCCACTCTTCGTTATATAATCCAGTTCCAGCGGCTGGAACAATCGGCCATTTCACCCCTTCCTGTGAGGCAAAAAACGCCTCTTCGTCAGGGCCTCCAACGTCCTCTTGTTCTGAGCGAGCCGCCTGCACTTTTTTATAGTAGTTCAAACACCCCAGCAGCTCCCATACCGCCACCGATACACATTGTTACAATACCGAATTGCTCATTGCGGCGTTTCATTTCATGAATAAGAGATAATGTTAATTTTGCTCCTGTACAGCCAAGCGGATGACCAAGTGCGATTGCACCGCCGTTGACATTGACTTTTTCTTCATCTAGACCAAGCTCACGAATAACTTGGATCGATTGAGAAGCAAATGCTTCATTTAGTTCAAATAAGCCGATATCAGATAGCTCTAATCCTGCTAATTTTAACGCTTTCGGAATCGCTGCGATTGGTCCAATTCCCATTACTTCTGGTGGTACACCAGCTACTGCAAAGGAACGGAATTTCGCAAGTGGCTTCATGCCATCGCTCACTGCTTTTTCACGATCCATCAGAAGTACTGACGCTGCTCCATCACTCATTTGTGAAGAATTACCAGCAGTGACAGAACCGCGAACGTTAAATGCTGGACGCAATTTTCCTAAGATATCTAATGTTGTGTCCGCTCTTACGCCTTCATCTTGTGAGAAGATAATTTTTTCTTCTTGAATTTTGTTATTCGCTGCAATAGTGCGTAGCATTACATCCACAGCTACTGTTTCGTCAGCAAACTTCCCATCAGCTAACGCTTTCGCTGCACGCTGATGACTTCTTACTGCGAATGCATCTTGCTCTTCACGGGAAATTCCATATTTTACAGCAACTTGCTCCGCTGTGTGTCCCATGCCCATATAATATTCTGGAGCCGCTTCTACAAGTCGGCTATTTGGGCGAACAACATGCCCCATCATTGGAACTAAGCTCATAGACTCTGCTCCGCCAGATAATACTGCTTCTGAATGTCCTAACATAATGCGCTCTGCACCGTAAGCAATACTTTGCAGTCCTGAAGAACAGTAACGGTTAATTGTAATAGCTGGAACATCATAAGAAAGTCCTGCTAATCCGCCGATATTACGAGCCATATTTAAGCCTTGCTCTGCTTCTGGCATCGCACAACCGAAAATTAAATCATCAATTGGCCCTTCATAATTATTCGCACGTTTTAACGTTTCTTTTACTACTAATGCCCCTAAATCATCAGGTCGAACTGTTTTTAATGAACCTCTCTTTGCCTTACCAATTGGTGTTCTTGCTCCCGCAACAATGACAGCTTCTCTCATGAACGATATCTCCCCTCGTTATTAGTTACGTAATGGCTTTCCTTTTACAAGCATGTGCTGCATTCTTGCTTGTGATTTCATCTCACTTACTAAACTGATAAATGCTTCACGTTCCACATCTAATAAATACTGCTCATCAACTTCTGTTCCATACGGTACTTTTCCGCCGGCAATGACATATGCGAGCTTTTTCGCAATGTGTAAATCATACTCGGAAATATAACCAGATAAATGCATTGCTTCAGCTCCAAGTAAAAGCGTTGCATATCCTGTCTCACCAACAACCGGTATCTTTTTACGAATCGGTGCTTTGTAACCCGCTTCATATAAAGCCAGTGCTTTTTGTTTTGCATCATATAGTAAGTGATCACCATTCACACTAATACCATCTTTATCGCCTAAGAAGTTGCGAGAAACAGCCTCTTGCGCTGATGTAGATACTTTTGCCATCGCAACTGATTCGAACACTTTATTCGCAACCTTTTGCAGGTCAAACTCCACACCGTTTGCCATTTTGTTTAAATGTTTAATATATAGTTCTTTGTTACCGCCACCGCCAGGGATTAAACCAACGCCGACTTCTACTAATCCCATGTACGTTTCGCTAGAAGCTTGAATGCTAGCTGCTGGTAAGCAAACTTCTGTACCGCCACCAAGCGTCATACCATATGGCGCTGCAACGACTGGCTTAGAGCTGTACTTAATTTTCATCATTGCGTCTTGGAAGTTTTTCACGACCCACTCAATTTCAAAGTAGTTGTCATCTTGCGCTTCCATTAAGATCATCGCAAGGTTTGCACCAACGCAGAAGTTCTTCGATTGGTTTCCGATAACAAGTCCTTTATAATTCTTTTCCACTTCGTCAACAGCGTAATTAATCATTTGCGTAATATCCATACCAATCGCATTGCTCTTCGAATGGAATTCTAAGCAAAGGATGCCATCGCCTAAATCAATTAAGCTCGCTCCGCTGTTTTTCTTTAACACGCCATTTTTCTCTTTTAATTGCTTAAGAGAAATTGCTTTTTTATTACGTCGGATAAGCTTATATTCACCGTTATCGTAGTAATAGCTTTCACCATTATCATGTTTATAGAAAGAACCAAAGCCTTTCTCTAACATGTCTTTTACCCACACAGGAACAACTTGGCCGTTCTCTTCCATCTTTTGAATGGATTTTTCTACGCCAATTGCATCCCAAACTTCAAATGGACCTTGCTCCCAGCCAAATCCCCATTTCATCGCTTGATCAATTGCGACAATATCATCTGCGATTTCTTTATGAAGCTTCGCAGAATATAAAAGAGTTGGCGTGATAATATTCCATAATAGCTCTCCTGCACGATCCTTCGCATATACAAGCGCTTTCAATTTGTTCGTTAATCCTTTTTCTTGTTTACTTAACTCTACGGATGCGGCTTTTAATTTCTTACGCGCTTCATATTCCATCGTCTCAGGATTTAACTCTAAAATTTCTTTTCCTTGTTTTAAGAAGAAACCTTGACCTGTTTTACTTCCAAGCCATTTTTTATCTAGCATGTCATGCATGAAAGCTGGTACTTTAAATACATCTCTTTCTTCTTCCTGCACGTTTTCATATACATTGTTCGCAACATGAACAAATGTATCTAACCCAACAACATCTAACGTACGGAACGTTGCACTCTTTGGACGACCGATTAATGGGCCTGTTACAGAATCAACTTCCCCAACGCTATAGCCGCGCTTGATCATTTCTTGCAACGTTACAAGTAAACCGTACGTACCGATGCGGTTCCCAATAAAGTTTGGCGTATCTTTCGCAATAACAACGCCTTTTCCAAGAACGTCTTCGCCAAATAATTTCATGAAGTTTAACACTTGTGGATCTGTTTCTTTTGTCGGTATAATCTCTAGAAGTTTTAAATATCGTGGTGGGTTAAAGAAATGCGTTCCTAGGAAATGTTTTTGAAAGTCATCTGAACGCCCTTCTGCCATTTTCTCAACGGAAATACCTGATGTATTTGAGCTCACAATAGAGCCAGCTTTACGAACAGCATCTACTTTTTCAAATAGTTTCTTTTTAACATCTAAGTTTTCAACAACAACTTCGATAATCCAATCTACATCAGCAAGGCGCTCAATGTCATCCTCTAAGTTTCCTGCCTCAATCAATGCCAGATTGCCTTTCACTGTAAGAGGAGCTGGCTTTTGCTTTACTAATTTTTGCAGTGCCCCGTTACTAAAACGATTTCTCACACTTTTATGTTCTAATGTAAGCCCCTTCGCTTCCTCTTCTTTCGTAAGCGCCTGTGGTACAATATCAAGCAATAATGTTGGTATACCGATATTGGCTAAATGTGCAGCAATCCCTGAACCCATTACGCCAGAACCGAGAACAGCAGCCTTTTTAATTTGGAACATCCATTTCTCCCCCTATTCTTGAATGAATGCTCATTCAATTTTTCGACATGCGTCGCAATCAATGAGTGAGCCTCTACTAATAAATATATGATACTGTTTAAATTTTCGCAATATATTTATTGATAAAATTTTCTGAAATAAATACTTTTCTTTTGTTTGGGTACTCTATAATTGTGTATTTTCTTGATAAAATACACTTTTCCCTTTTTAGAATTTGACAAAAATGGAGGAATATATATGGCTAGACTTAAGAAAGACCCTTCAAAAGCAGGTGTTAGTGCAGCGAGTGTAACAGGAAATGCAGGTCCAGTTGATCGCGGCATCGAAAAAGGACGCCAAGGTAATAACCAGCAATACAAAAAGCACAACATGGGCGAAAAATAACGCTATATGTGCTTGTTCAAAAAGGAGGATAAAGAGAGCCGAGCAGTTCGAGGCGCGGAAGCCGGGAGGATACGGAGTGTAGGTGGAACTACATGAGTACCGGACTGGCGACGTAACGAAGAAATGCGACAGCTATCTTTACCGGGCTTTTTGAACTTCCTCTATATTTTTGGGCAGAAAACGTGGCATAATGAGTATTGGGCTGCTTTTCTGCCCAATTTATTTGTACATAAGGAAAGACAAAAGAGGGACTACATAATGAAACGAACAATAATCATGATTGTGATGATTGCTACACTATTTACAAGTATGATTTTCTTTTCTTACACAAAAAGACAAAAAGACGTAAGAAGTAATCAGCCTGATATCACAGGAAAATATGGTGTTACAATCGATGCAAATACGGGGGAAGTTTTGTACGGAAAACGGGAAGAAGAACGTTCTTATCCAGCAAGTGTAGCCAAAATGATGACAACCATTCTGTTACTAGAGAATGTAAAAGAAGATGAGGAAATTACTATCACAGAAAATGCGATAAAAACGGAAAGTCAGAGTGCGAAAATTAAGCTTCGTGCTGGTGAAAAATTAAAAAGAGACGAGGCATTAAAACTGATGCTTATCATCAGCGCCGATCCAATTGCTGAGTCTATCGCAGAGCATATTGCAGGATCAAAAGAGAAGTTTGTAAAAATGATGAATGCAAGAGCGAAAGAACTCGGAACAAAACATGCGACTTTCAAAAATGCGAGCGGGGCTGACGCACTCGGCAATAAGGTTTCTCCGTATGACATCGCAATCATTACAAAAGAAGCATTAAAATATCCGATTGTGCTAGAATATATGAACACAACGCGTACAACATTGCATACTTCACAGCGCGCTCCCAAAATTGCAAACTATGGTCGTGAAGAACTTTACAATGATCCATATGCAATTGGAAGTAAAAGTGGTTTATCCGCTTTAGGACAATATACTGTCGTAACAGTCGATGAAAAAGATGGAAAGCGTGTTATTAACGTTGTACTTTCTTCTACTCGCACTCAGTTATATCCAGACACAAAAAAAATGGCACATTACGCATTTAAACAATTAAAATAACCAAGGAGTATTTAGCTCCTTGGTTATTTTTTTACCATTCCTTTTAAAACGAACGCAACGTTTGCTGGACGTTCAGCTAAGCGGCGCATGAAATAACCATACCAGTCATTTCCATATGGTACATAAACACGCATTTTGTAGCCTTCTTTAACAAGTTCAAGTTGACGTTCCGTACGAATACCATATAACATTTGGAATTCAAATTGATCACGTGAAATATTATATTCTTCGGCAAGTTTCTTCGTATATTCAATAATTGCCTCATCGTGTGAAGCAATAGCAGTATAATTTCCATTTAATAAGTGCATTTTAATAATTTTTTTATAATTTTCATCTACATCTTTTTTGTCCGGGAACGCCACTTCTTCTGGTTCTTTATAAGCCCCTTTTACAAGACGTAAATTAGGACTATATGCATTTAAATCTTCGATGTCTTTTTCTGTACGATATAGGTAAGCTTGAATAACAGTACCGATATTATCGTATTCAGATTTTAATTGCTTAAAGATCTCAATTGTTTTTCCACAGCGTGTATAGTCTTCCATATCAATCGTAACAAACACACCGTTTTCTTTTGCGGCCTCTAAAATGCGGCGCATATTATTCATTACGATTTCATCTGAGATGTCTAACCCCATAGAAGTCATTTTTAAAGAAAGCTGTGAATCAAGTTTTTCGCATCCAATTGCACGGATTGCTTCAATCGATTGGCTTGCCATTTCATTTGCTTCTGCTTCATTATCAACGAACTCACCTAAATAATCGATTGTCACACAAAGTCCTTGTTGATTTAATTGTTTAATAGCTGCAGCAGCTAAATCAATTGTCTCCCCTGCGACAAAGCGCCCTGCACCAAAGCGTAAACCGTACTTCTTAGCCAGTTTTGTTAGCGCTTTATTTTTTGACAAGAAAAGAAACGAATTTCGCATTAATTGTTCCATGTAATTCACCCCTATGACTGTACTTTGTCTGTTTTTTGCCCCTCTTCAAAATTATATCATTCTTTAAAATTATTTGATACAAATAATTATTTAGATAATTTATAAAATACTATAAAAATATTCAAAAGCCCATATTCTCGCTTTTAAATATCCATAAAAATTTTTCGACATTTAAAATAAAACTAGAAAAACAGGTGAACAACTAGCCTAAAATAAAAATTCGACAATACTCGTCATACCTCTTACTTCTCTTTATAAGTTATACAAAGATATTAATACGACTAAAAATGAATACAAATATAAAATACTGAGGTACTTAGTTCTCTCCCATAGAAAATCAAGTGCAAAAGGTAGGGGGGATTTCTGTTGAAATAAGTATAGAAAGTGTAAAAACATAGAATCCCGATTTCATTGAAAGGTACTATCCCTACATAGTATATAAAACTTCACTCGGGTGGAAAACACGTATTGGAGTGTGGAAAATGCCAGAAAGAATGAATGTACAACAAATTCGAATTGAACCTTGGAACAATGCTAATCTTACTTTACTTCGTCTTATGAATGTACCTGAGATGCTAGAATACTTAGGAGGGCCTGAGACTGAAGAACAACTCCTTGCTCGTCATGAGCGGTACCTTAAGATTAGTGAGTTAGGAACTGGACGTATGTTTAGCATCGTCCTTCTTCCGCAACTCGAAATTATTGGTAGTGTAGGATATTGGGACAGCTACTGGAAAGAAGAGAACGTTTACGAAATTGGCTGGAGCGTCCTACCACCATTTCAAGGAAGAGGAATAGCAACAAAGGCCGTCGAAAAAGCTATCGCTCATGCTAAAACGGAACAAAGGTACAGATTCATTCATGCTTTTCCCGCCATCAATAATCCTGCTTCAAACGCTATTTGCCAAAAGCTCGACTTCTTATTTATTAGTGAGTGTGACTTCGAATATCCGCCAGGGAGTGTCATACGATGCAATAATTGGTGTTTAGAGATAACTACGAAACCATCAAACAATTCCTCTATATGACTTAAAAGCTTGGGGCCTATTGATCCCCAAGCTTTTTTTGTAAAAAATCACAAAATGGTTTCTTATTCTTATTTCTGATTACGATGTTCCTCATTTAACCTTTTAATATCAGAGATTAACTTTACCATCTCTTCTTTTGCCTCTGGATATGTCTCATTCCAATGCTTGACTAAAGCTGGCATTGTTTTAGCAATGTAAGAGTACAGTGCCCACTTTTGCACTTGTTCTTTTCTCTCTTCACTGCCTTCCCCTAGTAACAATTCTGTATACTTTTCAAGTAAGCCATCAAACTGCTCATTAAATTCGTCACTCATTTCCCTTTCCTCCTTCCCTAGGTACTACAATCAATAATAAAAAAGTGTACCATGGATACACTTTTCTTACCTAATTTACCCATACAAAAAAGCAGCAAAAATCGCTGCTTTCTCCTATAATTTCGAACGAACAGAATTTAATTTTTTCTCCATTGTGCTTTCTTTATCTCGGCGATCATCAATACGAATTGTTGTCGCTACACGCTTTGCACCTTTTGCATATGGCACTTCATGCATTTGTTGAATTACTTCAAGTAATACAGGGAGATCTCCTTCAATTACTGTATTCATCGGTGTTAATTGGTACTTCACGCGATCCGCGTTTTTCTCTAACACTTTTTGTACTTCTGCTACATATTCACTTACGCTTGGATTACCTGTTCCAACTGGAATAATCGATACATCAACAATTGCCATGGTAGTTCCCTCCTATGTTTGTTTCATTTCTATTGTACAAAACTCTCCCCTACTTTACTAACCATAACTATACTTTTAATTTATTTTTCATAATATACTTATCCTCTGTAATCCTTTTCCACTGGTTGTGCATATATTGGTGTTATCCTTTTAAGAACCACCATAATCAACTTATCCTTTTGAAAGGAAGTGGACAATTGAAAAAGTTACTTCTCACTTTATTAGCCATTCCCCTCTTATTTGGAACAACAGCTTGTGACTTATGGCAGAAGGATCCAAAACCAGTAGAAAAGCCTGATCCAAAGCCGAAACCCGATCCAGCACCGACTCCAACTCCGACTCCACCACCTAATCCAACTCCAACTCCAATTCCGCCTCCAGCTTCAGTAGATACGGCTCAAGTCATGCAAAAACTGGTAAATTCAATTAACTCAGTTGGAAATTCAAATGGCATTAACGTAAGCAGCATTAAACTCTTTACTGAAACAGCACAAATCGCAACATATAACGGAATCTTTAATACTAAATTTGGATTAGGCGTTTCCATTTATAAAGCAACTGGCGGTATCGCTGCTGTTGCTATCGCTGGATCCGGTACATCTAAAGAACAAATTGACGCCTTTTATTCCACAATAAAGACTGTCATTCGTTCTATTGACTCAGCTCTAAGTGAGCAAGACATGAACACTATTCTAGAACAACTCGGTTCGAAAGATTATTTTCAAACAAAGCAATTCTCAACTCGAGCAATTAACGGTACATTAACTGTTACTGAAAACAATGGCGCACTTATGTTCAAGGCGGTTCATAATTAAACATACAACAAAGAATAGAGTCTATGTATGATGACTCTATTTTTTCTTTTTCCTGATTAAAAAGTGAAGTACTTGTGTAAATGCTTATACTTCTTTATCATTTTAACTGAGAAGACCCCCCTCCTCTAAACGAGGTGAAGGTGGGGGATGAATCGTTTTTTTCTTTTTTAAAGAAAACGTCTCTTTTTGCAGAACGTACGTTTGTTTCGGTGTATAATGATCTTATCAAATAAAACGAGGTGAGAACAGGTGAAGAAAGCGTATTTTTCGAAACGGATCTATAAGATAGATTTACCGCATGAAATGGTAGATGCACTGACAGAGACAATCGAAACATTTAATCAGGTGAACGCTTTGCGTTTCAAACGATCGTCCGAGAAAAACGTTGGAACCGTAAGAGGCATACAGACAGTCTTCATCTGGTTCTCAAGCGGAACTATCAATTAAATGATTACTATGCAAACAGTGCGGTACAAGAAGCAAAGGCGTTGTTTACAGGTTTAATGGAGTTACAAAAAACATATGAGAAACAAACACAAGAGAAAATCAAGAAACTCAAGAAAAAGTTGAAACAAGAACGGACAAAACTGACAAACTTTCGTAAAATCAAACAAAGTTGTGTGAAAGGAAAGTTAACGTTTCCGAAAAACACCCGCTTTGCGAAGCACAACAATATTATCTTTTTGTCTCGTAAAGAAGACACATTGATTTGGCTGAATGAATATCTGTTTGAGCACCAGTACTTAGATGTTCAAATCAAAAGAATCCAGGCGAAAATCGGCCTTTTAACCCACAGACAATTCCGTTTAACACAGAAACTTGCATCATATAAAACGCATATTCCAAGCGCAGTATTTGGAAGTAAAAAACTGTTTCGCTCTCAATTTACCATCGATGGGTTTGTACGTAACCATGACAAATGGAAAATATTATTTTCTCGTGCTCGAAATAAACAACTTATTCTATCTGGTCGTAAAGATGCCAAACATGGAAATTTTGTGTTTCATTATGTGCTTGCGAAGCAGGAATTATGGATGACGACAAGTACAGGGAAACCGATTATGTTTCCAGTTGTTACATTCCCATATGGACAAAAAATTATTGAGAAAATCATTACAACCCAATTACAGTGTAAGAATAAGAAAAAACATGGCAAACCGATTGCGTGGTCTGTGGAAGACTATGGGGCGTATTATATTGTGAAATGCTTAGTCGATGTACCGGAAAATCCCCACATAAATTATAGTAAATCGGATGTTGTAATTGGTGTGGATTGCAATCTCGAGCATTTTGCTTGGGTAAATGTAACGAAGGATGGGAATTACAAAGGAAGTGGTTCCCTTCGCTTTTCTATCATGGGTAAATCTACCGGACAAATCACAAAGATAATCGAAGCGGAAGCCGATCGTAATAGAGAAGTTAGATACGACTCAATCGAAAACAGGGGATCGATACGGAAATAAGCGGGTGAATCGAATGAAAAGTATGTTCGCTTACGAGAAGATGACAAGTGCGCTCCTCAGTCGCGCGGATAAAAGGGGCGTGGCTGTCTTTCAAGTCAATCCCGCTTACACTTCGATTGCAGGAAAGATGAAATATATGCGGAAATTCGGTATCTCTATTCATCAATCTGCGGCTTTTACGATCGGTCGCCGGGGGTTAGGATATAAAGAAAAAGTGCCCCAGGTACTGCATTCTTATATTCCAAAGAAAGACGCACATCACTGGAGTCATTGGCATCAACTAAATAATCGATAGGATATTCGCACGCATCATTTCTATCAGCTATACGATGTGGATTTGCCGAAAGAAGCATTACAAACCGAACGATTACACTTATTTGAAAATGAAAAGAAAAAACTAGCAAAACTATTTGCATCATAAAAAAGAACGCCTTGTCCCAGTCTCTTACGCTTATTACCAGAGCAGATAACAAGTCTAGGAACTGGATGCATGACAAGGTGTTCTACTCTCGATATAAGAAGAAGGTAGCTGTACCTGTTTTGTTTTCCTTTCCTTGGAAGATAGAATGGGTTGTCTTACATAAGGACACTACTGAACTTCTATATCGTTGTATCCTCTTTGTTGAACGAGGGGAACTGTTTTTGCTAGGGCAGAAACAGGAGAATCCTCCACCTCAAGCTCGTGTAGAGGTAGATGGGAGTAGTTCAATCTTAGTATAGAATCTAACTTGTTCGGAGGGCATTATGTTACAAAAATTCGGTTTCTCACAATACGAAAGCCAGGCATATGAAGTCGTAGTTTCAAGCGATGAACCACTAGATGCAACAACGATTGTAAAACATTCGGGTGTTCCAAAAGCAAAAATATATGAAGTATTAGCGCGCCTCATCGATAAAGGAATGGTTATGGATTCCGTCTCAGAAAAGAAAAAGCTATATACCGCCCTGCCACTGGATCTTGCCATTCAAAAATTAACGACAGAATTTCAATCGAATATTACAGAACTTCAAACAAATATTTCAAAACGATCCTTTACAGATGACCGCGTTTGGAGCTTAAAAATGCAGTCTTCTATTCAAGTACAAAGTAAGCAGTTAGTAGAAGAAGCGAAACAATCTATCCGTATTTCCGCTTGGAATGATACCTTTTTAGAATATCTTCCCTTACTTGAGAAACAAGCAAAGCAAGGCATTGATATTGAAGCACTTGTAGTTGGAGATGTGAAAACAGAACTGTCAAATGTTCATTTTCTCATTCCAACTGAAGAACCTAACGCATTAGAACGTTACTTACTTCTTATTGTTGATGATCGTGAAATTTTATTTGCTGGGGTAGAGCAAGAATCGTGGCAAGCGATGAAAACAATGTCTCCGCCATTCGTAAAATTCTTTACGGAGTTCTTCTATCATGATGTTGCACTTGCAAAAATTACACAGAAACATCACGATCTCTTTATGAATGATGAGGAAATACGCAGCATTTTAATAAAGTTACGATATTAAAAATAGCAAAGGAGCTCTCTTTGCTATTTTTAATTTTGCTTTTTTATTTCAGTTAATAACTCAATAATCTTCTCATTTTGCTGAACCTGTTTCTCAGAATTATGGTAGAGGAAGCGAATCCATCGTAGTACAAAAGCAATCAGAAAAACTGGTAACACCATCGCAAAAAAGCCAATCGCCGATTCCAAATCCATATACCATCACTCCTCTCCCTGTACCCTTCTATATCATAATGGTAAATCCTTCAATTCACTTCAAACAAAAAAGAATCTATCAAACGATAGATTCCTTCTTTGCCACATGAGTAGATTGCCCTCTCGTAATCGAGAAGACCGCGCAAAGCAGTGCTAAAATCACAAAGCCTCCGCCTACCCATGCATTATATATAACCGACGATTGTTCAATAACAGCTCCGCCTACCGTTGAACCAAGTGCAATTCCTAAATGAAGCGCTGAGTTGTTTAAGCTTTGCTGAATACCAGCTGATTCCGGTGCAATTTCAATTAAATAATTTTGCTGCGCTGGTGAAATTGCCCAGCTTAACATACTCCAAAGCCCCATCATGATAATAAATAGCGGAAATGAAAATGTCATCATCGGTAAGATAAAGATGGCACATGCAAAGATGATAATAATGGAGATAATACTTTTCTTCGAGCCCCACTTATCTGCAAGCCAACCACCAAATCCGCCGCCGATTACTGCTGCAATGCCGAAAATAAAGTAAAATACGCTAATCCAGTTTGCTTCCACATGCATCACATCTTTTAAAAAGGGTGTTAAATATGCGTACAGTGTTAAATGTCCTGTTAAAAATAAGAATGATGTTAACTGCGCACTAACGATCTTTTTATCTTTCAAAGTAGCAACTTGTTCTCTTATCGACAATACAGCTACTGGTGGAACTTTTGTTAAGAATAAAGAAATACTCGCAATTGCTATAACCGTTAATACTGAAATTAAAACAAATGGAGCACGCCATCCGTATGCATTCCCAAGGACAAGACCGAGTGGTACACCAAGTACAAGCGACCCGCTAATCCCCATAAAAATAATTCCGATTGCACGCGCACGAAAATGCGGTGCCACCACACTAGAAGCTAACGTTACTGACAATGCGATAATCAACGACCCACTTGCTGCACAAATGACCCTTGAGAACATGAGCATCCCGTAATTCAAACTAAATGCTGAAATGATATTACCAATTAAAAAAATAGATAATGCCCTGATATATAATGTTTTACGCTCAATTTTCCCTGTCATCGCTAATAAAATTGGCCCTGAAAGAGCAAATACAACAGAGAATATTGTAATTAATTGCCCAGCTACACTAATAGATACGCCTAAATCATTTGCTACTAAATCCAGCGTACCCCCAATAATTAATTCAACCGTCCCGACTACGAATGCCGCAATAGCTAAAATATATACACGAAAATTCAAGTTTTTCCCCACACTTTCTCTCGTTCACTTTTGGTTACTACAATCATAGTAACCAAAATGACATTTGCAATCAAGTGTAAATTCTCCTGCACACACCCGGAAATTTTTTACAAACAAAAGAGCAGACATATCATATGCCCGCTCTTTTCACTATCCCTATTCTTTAAGACTGCGTTTCTTTTTTCTTATTTAAATACCAATAAACCGGAAGACCTGTAAATACCATTCCAATCGATAAGAAACAGCTTTTCCAATCATTAATAATCGCACTTCCAATTACGAATAGTGATCCTAAAATCGCCACGATTGGTACGATCGGGAATAGTGGTACACTGTATGCACGTTCTTTCCCTTCATTACGTTTTCGTAAAATAAAGACGCCGATAAATGTCATCACATAGAAAATATAAATAATAAATACGGAAATCTCGGAAAGCTTATTTGGATCACTCATAATCATTAAAATAATCCCTAATATAATTTCAAAAGTAATCGCATTTGCTGGTGTTTTAAATTTTTCATGTGCCTTTGCAATAAACTTAGAAAATGGAAGTTGTCCACGTTCCGCCATTGACATTGGAATACGCGGGAATGTTAAAATCTTTCCGTTTAAGCATCCAAAAATAGAAATGATAATACCGATACTAATGATTTTCCCGCCATATTCTCCAAGCAACATACTTGCTGCTGTCGCTGTCGCATTTTCACCAAGATCCACGATTTTCGCAGCTGGTAATACTTTCAGTAGAGCTAAGTTAATTAATACGTAAGCAACTGTTACAATTAAAATCCCCACTGTCATTGCCTTTGGTAATAACTTTGTTGGATTCTTCATTTCACCGCCAATAGAAGCAAGTAAAATCCAGCCATCGTAAGCAAATAACGTTGCTAAAATTGCCATTCCAATACTTTGGTTTTCTGATAATGGTACAACTACATTAAAGATATCGCTATTCCCTTTCCAAAAACCTAACACAACAATTAATACAATTGGAATCATCTTTCCGAATGTCGTAATTGTTTGGACAATCCCCCCATACTTCGTTCCCATACTATTAACAACACCAAGGAACACAACTGTTCCAATTGCAATTGGTAAATTCCATACTTTATCTAAATAGAAAAAGTTAATCATTAAAGAGCTAAAATATAAACCTAATGTTCCAATAATAGCTGGGCCGTATACAATTGTTTGCATCCAGCCGGATAAATACCCCCAAAAGCTCCCATAAATCTCCTCTAAATACGTGTACAATCCACCGTTTTTCGGAATTTGCGCTCCAATTTCAGCTACAGTTAAACCGCTAGCTAGCGTTAACAAGCCACCTACTACCCAAGCGAGAATTGCCATATTCGAACTCCCTGAGTAATCTAATACGCTTCCTGGCTTCATAAATACACCAGACCCAATAATAGTCCCCACAACGATAGATAGTGCTACAGTTAAACCAATTTTGTTTTTCTCATCATGATGCATGCTGCGTATCCTCCTTCCAATTCTAGTGTGATGCAAAAATAAAATAAAAAAACACTCCTCCCTAAAAAAGGGACGAGTGTTGTATTCGTGGTTCCACCCTTGTTTCATCAGTAAAATAACATACTTCACCAATTCCTCAAGTCTAGATAACGGTGTTTGCCGGCAAGCAATTACTAATTGTTCGTTCACTGCTGCAGTTCAGAGGTGGTAATCTATTTTTCCGTATTAGGAAGCTCACAGCCAAAGACTTCCCTCTCTGAGAATCGTAAAAAATCGATCGTGTCCTCATCATCACTTCTTGATGTCGAATTTTGTAGTTAATGTTCATTATATTGAATTTTTCAAAAAAATCAAGAGTGTTTATATATATATCATATGAACAATTTTTTTCTTAAAATTTTCTACAAGCTTCATAAACGCTCATTTCATAATTATTTTAAAACTTTTTTAATCCTAATATAATAATCCCCATCTATCTTCCTCGTATGGTGCCCTACTGCCCAATGCCGAATTAAAAAAGAGACATTTTCTTTAAAAAAGACAAAGCCGATTCATCCCCCACCTTCACTTCGTTTAGAGGAGGGGGTCTTCTCGGTTAAAATGATAAATTCTTTCTGGTATAGAAATCATTTGCATAATGAAAAAGGCCAAACTTCTCCAGTGGGAGAAGTTTGGCCTCAAATAAATCCTATACACAGTCTCTTTCATTTCACCATCCGAAAGACCGTTCTATTAAAAGTCTTCGTATCTTCTGTATTTTAATCAATTATTCGCTTGCTCCCATTAATCCTTGATTGGAGATTTAACGTTAAGCTCCGCTAATTGCTCTTTTGCCTTTTTCATGATAGCTTTCGCTTTTTCCTTTGTCGCATCATCAAGGTTTGCAAACATTTCTTCTCGTTTCCCTTTTTCAGGAAGCTTCACACCTAGTTCTGCCAATTTCTCTTTTGCTTGTTCATGAGTTAATGTTCCTGCTTTTTTCTGCTCTATAATCGCTTTCGCTTTTTCTTTCGTCGCCTCATCCAGGTTAGCGAACATTTCTCCTCGTTTCCCTTTTTCAGGAAGTTTCGCACCTAGTTCTGCTAATTGCTCTTTTGCTTGTTCATGAGTTAATGTTCCTGCTTTTTCTTTCTTCATGATCGCTTTCGCTTTTTCTTTCGCCTGATCATCCAGGTTTGCAAACATCTCTTCTCGTTTCCCTTTTTCAGGAAGCTTCACACCTAGCTCAGCCAATTTCTCTTTTACTTGTTCATGTGTTAATGTACCAGACTTTTTCTGCTCCATGATTGCTTTTACCTTTTCTTTTGCCTGATCATCCATGTTAGCAAACATTTCTCCTCGTTTCCCTTTTTCAGGAAGTTTCACACCTAGTTCTGCTAATTGCTTTTTCGCTTCCTGCATGATCGTTTGCACTTTTTGTTTCGTTGCTTCATCCAAGTTTTGATACGAAGTCCCTTTCTTAGTTTGTTCTGTGGCTTGTGTAGAATTGTCTGTGCTAGCTGCAGCAAAAGCAGGGATACCTGCCCCTCCCATAATTCCTAGTGATAAAGCTCCTGCAGCTACTACATACCCAATTGTTTTCTTCTTCATATGAAAATTCCTCCTTCATTTCATATCAAATAACTTTCTAAAACTTGTACACCTTCGTATACAATTCACATAGTAAATTGGTTTTCTTAATTTTTCCTTAACCATTTTTAAAAGACTTAGCGACTGTAATGGGCGATTCTATTGTGGTACCAAACTTCAATAAGGCGTACCGTCCACATTGTAACGAAAATATACGCATTGTTGTACAAGGAAATTGTAACAAAAACCAATTAGTGTTTAAGCCTATCGAAGTACCACTATCTATAAAGAGTCATGCCATTTATCATAAATTTAGATGGGTATCTCCTGTGTTTACGATCTTTCCTTAATCTATTAGAGGAGAAGAAGGGCTCATGAATGGATGATCAGGGGCAAAGCAAAAAATGAAGCTGAAAAAATCCATTTGTATTAGGGAAAATATGGAGTTTAATTCGTCTTTTCAAACCTTTAAAGAAATTTTCACTCTTTATAGTTATTTATGAAAATTCAACTCATTTTTTTCATTTTTTGGAAGACTAATTTCTTAGATTTATGGACATGGGGTACAGCTAGCAGAAGAAAAACATAGTTATTCAAAGAAGTCTACTGTTGCATTGCGTGAAAAACTAAAGGAGGTAAATTATGAAAATTAATAATGAAGCGATTCCAAACATACCGAGAATTAATAAGGGCGATAATATTGGTGAGATATTGCTATGTCAGCCGTAAAATCGAGTTTTGAAATAAAAAAATGGAGATATACTGTGTGTAAATTCAAAAGAAATCTCAGCAGCAGAGGGTCGAAATATAGCTATTAGTAATGTAAAGTCAAGTAAATTAGCTAATCAAACACATGAAACAGTTCCACGAAAAGACTCTAGAATCATTCAAAAAATGATAGATGAAATAGGGTATCCGTTTGGTCATAGGCTAGAAATATACAATAACTATATCGGAGCTTGGCTGCCAAATGGAATGCGTTTAACGAGTGCCGGTATAGACAAAATCGATTTCGAACACGTTATGCACTTACAGAAGAACCCCGATTTAAGTGCAAAAAATACTTAACGCCAAAGTCGGAGTGATAATTACTGATAGTGATGGGCGTATCGAAAAAGCGGGAGTAACTTAGATTGCTATAGGTCTATATAGTACCCCAGCTTTAAGAACTGGCGAGTCATTCGGCCCAGTTACCGGTGGAGATAAAGAAATTTCCAAAGACCTTTTGCGACCTTTTTTCTGCTACTGCCGCCCTGATAATGGAGCAACGAGGCACAAATAAACCAGTAGTTAAAATTAGTGGCGTAGAATACTAATTTAATGAAAATAGCCCCAAAATTGATTTACTAATTAGAGTTCCATAATAGTGTTTACATTCACATAAAAAAATTAGTAATTTCGATAAAAAAATAGCGAGTTAATGCCCTACTACAATACTGGAGAGTTAAAACATCATAAATATTTAAAATTGAAAAACGTTTTTAAGAGCATAGCAGCCCGGTCAATACAAAAGCTTTGCAAGTCTTTCAGTAAAGCTTTTTACTATTTCATCCCCCTTCTTTTCTCCTGAAAAGGATTAATATATTGTGTATTAATCAAAGGTTTATAAATTCTTATTAATTGTTTTTCAATCAAATCCGTATGTTCACTAGTATATTGTCCTATCTTAAAATAGACGAGGATGAAATTAATTAAGCCACTTAGTATTTTTAAAAAACATACTTCTAAAATTCTGCCACTCTTTCTAGGAAAAAGGATCAATTATGACATTGATTCAGTTAAAATAAGTCTGTTTAAGTGCTCTATTTAATGATTTTAGTCAACAACGATTCATTTTAGTTTTTTAATTTAAGCTAAAGATATCATTATGTCAGCAAATGTGTTTAACGTGTTGATTAGCAATTAGCCTGTTATTACAGATATAAATATAAACAAATTATAAATAGATATTTACTAATTTCATTATTCCTAATAATCTCCTTATTATAGAATTCATAGATACACGTTGGGTTATTGTTCTACAGTAGGAGGTATAGAAACTTCCCTAAGATCCACTTTGTTAAACAGTCTTTATTATGGAATATTTAGTTAATGTTAATATAATTTGTTCATATATCTCTTGTACCTCTTTATTTTCTGTTCCTGTACTAACTAAAAATTCCTTTATAGCTAGTTCAGATTTATTTTCTTGTAAAAAATAAAGAAGATCTTTCATCTTATCGGTTATTTTCAATACCTTACCATTTGAATGATGAATAATATAAACGTCTCCTTCTTCCTCTATAATATCAACATAGTTCGTTAATCTAAAACTCATACTTTTGCTCCTTTCGTGGAAAGAATAATTTCATTCAATGTATCATATTCTAGTTCAGATATTTCCACTAATTTGTTCGAGACCCATTGGATGAAATTATCCGAAGGTTTCATAGCTTCTTTAGCGAAATTAAGTTTAACTTTTTTCCATTCCATCGCTAATTTCTCACATTTATTAAGACATGCTTTGTTCAAATATCCTGCATGGTATAATTCATCAATAGTCATATACAATTGTTTTCTCGTAGAAGGGGGAGCAAGAGGGTTAAACATTATATCATTAATATAGGTAATAATAATTTTTGATAGACTATACTTTAGATTTTTAATAGTAGCAAAATCATCTATAAAGTTTTTCATATTATTCATAGACTTTTCAATCAAATTGGGATCTTCCAAATTCTTAAGAAGTAAATTATATAACTTCTTGTTGCCAAATTTCGGAATGCCGTTCAATTGAAATTTCAACCAGTTATTAGGTGACTCTTCAAATTCTATAGTTTCATACATGATTTTTTTTAGTAGGTCTACTGTTATTGGCCCACTAAAATACACACTTGAAATATACACAATTCCTTTTTCTTGATCATAATCTTGTATAGCAAAATATGTAACCGTTCTTTTATTCTCAAGTTCAGGAAGCAAAGATACCCCCCCCCGAACAACTATCATTTCATTCGCTAACAATTCTTTTTCAATTTCATACCATACTTTCTCAGTATCGCTTGAATTATTTTCAGTAATATGAATTCGTAAGTGTTTTGAAAGCATATCTTTATCCATTTTTTGCAATATATTGATTTTAGGAAACGAACTTCCTGTTTGTACTTTTTGTGATTCATATTCAAATCCTATGTTACAGCATGCTAGATATAGGAAAGAATCATTTACTTCTAGATTAACTTCTTTTTTCAACCAAAGTTTAATCATTTCAAACAAGCAATTTTCCATTGAATATTGATTAGTATTCATAAATATCTCCCTCTTATTAACAAAAAAAGTTTAATAGATTATCTACCTACTGAAATTGCAAAGTATTTTTCTATCAAAGGGTAATAGTCAATCAAGATTTAACTTAAAAAAAATGAGCCTAGGTACCTAGACTCATTCATCATGGAATACTTAGCATTGGATATTGAAATCTATTAGTTCCTCTACTTAATATTCCTCCCTAATACTCACTTTTTTCAGCATAAGTGAATATTATTGGTTCTGACAAGCATTTACTTTAACCTCAAGAATTTCCTCGACTTGATAATCTTTCATTCTAGTATCCCCCTTTCATAACCTAATATTATCAGTATATCATAATATTGAATTTTCTTAAACATTTAATTATTTAATTTTTTCAATAATTTCTATAAACTTGAACGTTCTGAATATTTCCGTGGTCATTCTCGACTTCAATATTCGAAATTTTCCCTAACTCCATCTTTATAAGTTTATCTGCAAAGTGGTAATAACCATCATCGTGAGTAATAACTATCACACAATGATTCTTCTTTTTGAGCATAGGTAGAATCTCTGTATAGAAAAATTCACGAAAATCTGGATCTTGTTCTGCAGCCCATTCATCAAAAATTAATATTGATCTTTCTTCAACTAAGCTAATTAATAGTGCCAACCTTTTTCTCTGTCCTGTAGATAAGTTTACAGTACTAAGCTTCCGATTTTTAATATTTACCTTATCTTCTAATTTTAAAAGTTTCAAATACTCATTAACTACTTCAATTTTGGGGTATACACCGTATAATTTATTGAATAAATGGAAGTCTGTAAATACTGTAGATGTAGATTGATTTATACCGTACTTCTTATTATTACTTTTTATATAAATTTCACCATTTTGAGGCGAGTATAATCCAGATAATATTTTTGCTAGTGTTGACTTACCACTTCCATTTCCGCCTGTTATAAATGTAACCTCTCCTGGATAAAAACGAAGATTAATAGGACCAATACCAAAGTTTTCATTTTGATTTTCATTCTTATAGTTGAACTTTACGTTTTGAAGAATAAGTTCATAGTTCCCAGTGATTTCACTGCTATTATCATGATTATGTTCAGATTTAGTTTCCCGCAAATCTTTTAATAAATTATTTATCCTATTCCAACTTATTCTTATTCTAAAAAGATTAGGTACTGAGTTAAGGATAACGTTTACAGGACCAGTCATATATAGAAATACAAAAACATAACTATTGAGATTTAGACTACTAAAGTCTTTAAAAATTACCGGAAATATAAAGGTAACAAAACCAATAACAGATACAAATAGTAGTTCGCCAAAAATAAACAAACTTGCATATCTTTGGTCTCCCTTTACTTTCTTTTCCCGATAAATATCACAATGTTCTTTAAAATCCTGTTCAAACTCGTTTCTTTTGGAATTATGGAGGAAAAGTTCTTTAAAACCATTTAACATGTTTTGTATAAATGTATAATATACATTTTGCAAGTTCCTTGTTTCTTCAAAAAGTTTATTTGCTTTTCTCCCTAATAAAAAATAAATTGAAACAGTAAAAAAGATAATGAACACTGACAATAAAAACCCATATAAATTCACCAATCCCAGATAAATAAAACAAAAGGTTAATGTTATTGCATTAGTTATAACTGTTATTAAACTATTAGCAAAAGTACTCACCATAACGGTATCTTGATTTAAAGAAGAATAGATCTTTGAATTTTCGATATTTTCAAACTTAAAATAAGATGATCGAAGGACTTTGGAGATAATATCCATTCTCTTTTCATAAACAAGATTATTAGTAATAGCTATCAACTTTCTCCTACTAACTAACTGTGCAATAACATATAAGAGGACACCGAGTAAAAAGTAGTAAAATAGATTCGAAATACCTTCTCTTTTCATAAACAATGATTCATTTAGAATAAAAATAATGAAGGTATTTCCAAAACCGCTAATTAAGCTCAGTACAATTAAATTAAGGTATTCTTTTTCATTTTGCTTTGAGAAAAAAATTGAAAAAACAGCTGATAAAAAGAATAACACCCCAGTAATATATAAAGTTTGAATTGCAAGTTCAAAACTTTCTGGAAACCAAACATCAAGAAATGACCAAGGTAGTTCTTTAAAAAATGCACTTGGAATAAAATATATACTATAAATGAAAATACCTAGTGCAATAAATGATACAAGGCAGTATACAGCATTTTTTCTGTTCAAGCCTTTGAAATTAACAAGACCTCTGATAATACCAAGGATTCTATTGATTATACTTATGGTTATATATAAAATTAGCGGGATACATATGGCCATTATAACTATTGACAAACTATCAATATTTTTATTTAGTTCACTTCTTGTAGGAAGTAGTTCATCGTTTTGTAACAAATTAAAAATATTTCTCGCTACGATTTCTGTATTATCTGAATTAATATTCGATAATACTGCTACTGCAGTTTTTTCTTCAGGTCTCATTAATATATACGACGAGTAATTAGGATTATTCCCTCCATGAGAAACCTCACCACTTCCTTTTTGATATACATTCCAACCTAGCGCATAAGAAGAACCATCTATATTTGGAGGTATACTCCTGTTGGGATTATGTAACATCTCAATTGTCTTACTACTAATTTTTTCTGAGTGTATTAGGCCTAAGTTTATTTTTGTCCACCTTTCTATATCATCAATATTACTAATGAAATAACCAGCAGGAGTATTTCCTCTGTAGATAGGAGCATTATACTCACTTGGAGTCGCAAAATTAATCTTGTATCCTGTTGCTATTGATGTAGGTAAATGTTCGTAATTTAAATAAGTATTTTTTAAACCTAACGGCTCTAAAATATTTGAATATATATAGGACTCATAAGATTGGCCCGTTATATTTTCAATAATCAATCCTAAAATATCATAATTGATTGTAGCATATTCAAAACTCTGTCCAGGACTATTATTCAGTTCAACCCCGACTAAATTTCGAACAGTATTTTCTAGTGCTTTTTTACTATCATCAATGGGGATATCTCCAATTGTTTTAAATGGAATGCCCGATGTGTGATGTAGTAAATTTCTTAATGTAAGATCTGTGACTTCCTGATGGTTGTAGTACATCTTAAGCCAGGGAATATACTTTATAATTTCATCATCTAAAGACAGGAATCCTTGTTCTTCCAATTGAAGAATTGCCAATGCAGTAAAGGCTTTACTATTAGAACCGATTTCAAATAATGTGGAATTTGTTACAGGTTTTTCTGTCTTAATATTTTCATATCCATACCCACTTTTCAGAATAGTATTACCGTTATCAATAACAACTACTTCTAGACCAGGAATTTTTTCTTTTTCCATAGTTTCTTTTATGTATTGTTCAATATCCTTTAATTTATCATTGTGATCTTTAGATGCTGCACTAACGATAGATATTTGAGATAACATAAGAAATAATAGTAATATAAGACTTAGCACTTTCCAAAGTTTCCGCATATATACTCCTTCAATTCATTTTTGCTATTATTTTTTCTATTTTACCTTTATTTGTGACTCATATTTTTATAGTAACATTTATATTTTTATGCATTTATCTATATAGAATGATTTAGTAATTATAAAAATATATTAAAAGGTATTTGTGACGTTTTAATTGGGCAATGAATCTCTATAAAAAAAATTCCAAAAAGTTATTTGGGATCGGTTGTCAATTTATATATCACTTTACTCTATAAATTAATTCTTAACATACATCCTCTTCTATATTTTGTATTCGTATAATGTTTACTCCTACATCTATATTTCTTAATTCTCCAAACAGTATGATTTGTATTTTAACTCGTTTCTTTCTGCGATTTACTTTTATTATTTTTGCATTACAACCTAAAAGTGGACCAGAAACCACTTCTACTTTCTTATTAATAATTTCTATATCAGAATACCCTAATATTCCATCCCTATTCAGATAAATCAATTCATTAATTTCACTATCAGGAACTTCTGAAAAATACCCATCTGAAAAGTTTAATTTCTTCCTTCCACAATTTACAAAATAATAAACATTGGGAATTTTAGTGATACTATAATATAATGCAAAAGTTATCTCTGCTTTTATAAATACATATCCTGGTACCATTAAATGGTTAGTATCAACAAATTCACCATATTTCCTTTCTGGTATTTTACGTTTTGGCACAAAACATTTGACTTTTTTATAGTTTTGGTTAATATAATTTTCAACATATGCTTCCTTCCCAGTTTTTACATATAAGGCATACCAATTCATGATGAACCCCCTAAAACTTCTTGACGCGAATGAATTTTCAGAATAATTTCATTCTAACTAATATTTAACAGTAGGTCAAGATATAGAAGTTAGGGTTCAAACATGTCGTGCAAATTTAATCAGAAACAGGAGGAAAATAAATTCCTCCTGTTATCTGAGCATAATTAGTTAGTTGCTGACTTTGCTCATATTTATTACCTTTTTAATAATTCCGATAAATTGCTCGAACATAGTATCAATAACCTCCTCTTCAAATAACTCCTGAACATAATCCCACCATATTGTTAATTGCCCATTTTTATCAAGAACTTGACAATCCAAATAGGTTTGGGAAGTAAGATTGACTCCTATACCCTCCTCAATATCCTTCGGATCATCATCATTTGTCAGATTGTTATTAAAAATAAGGCTAGTAAAAACGATTGGCATAATAGCTTGAGAACTAGGTAAGTCATAATAACGCCCTATTTCCCTAATAAATTCTACTCCATCAAAATGTCTATGTTCTAAAACCTCAGCAAGTCTACTTTGGACATGTTTAGCATCCTCGAATAATGAATCTCCTTCTAAATAGATATCTAAAAGTGCCAAGGATGTAAATTCCCCAACTATTTGGTTAACCTGCTCATGGAAAGGGTATCGATTAGTGATTGGAATGTTTAGTGCCATTTCAGGCTGATTACTCCAGAATGCTAATACCTCAGCATAAGCAGTACACAATAATGCTGTCGGTGTTATTTCATTTTCTAACGCAACATTTAAAAATGCATTCCAATCGTCTTGATCAAATACAATACGTTTCCTAGTAAAATGTCCTTTTTTAATATCGGTTGGTTTTTTCGCATACTTTAATTCTGGTGAGGTAGGAAAAGATAGTAGTTTATTAATCCAATAACTTTTATGTTCTTTATATATATCAGATTTTTTAAATTCTTCATATTCCAGAATGTAATCCCTAAAAGTATATTCTAATTTCGGTAATTGATTATCTAAGCCATCATAAAACATCATTAAATCATGATTAATAATATTAGTACTTACAGCATCTGTAATAAGTAAATCATAACTAATGAACATATAATATTTGTTATTTCCTAAATCAAGAGCTTTAATTTCAAACAGTGGCCATACTTCAGGATTATAACTTTTATGAGACATCCTCTTTCTCTCTGAGACAATATACGAATTTCGGATATTTTCATCTAGATTGGTTATATCAACCACTTCAATTTTATACTTTGGAACATTATTTAAAATAACCTGCTGTCCACCTTTAAAGACAGCTCTTAACATTGGATGTCGTTCAATTGTTTTATTAAGGCTATCATTGAATCTGTCTATATCTATTATCATCTTTGCTTCTGAATAGTTATGTGGCGATATTCCACCCAATCCATATTTATCTCTTCTTCCTAAGTAATATGCCATTTGTACATCCGTTAGAGGAAATGGTTCGTTTATTTCATCAATTTCATTTACAGATCCTACAATATCAACACAATGATTCACTATTGTCTGTAAGGTCTCTTTGAATAAATCCACAAAACTATCAATCGTGGTGTTACTAAATCTCATAGCATCATAATCGATTTCAATCACTAACTGATCTTCCTTCACCATGCCATTAATTTCAAGAGAATAAGGTCTGCTATTTTCTGTGCCAATATTTCTAGTGTAAAATCCTTTAGAAAATTCGAATAAGTCAGTGTCCGCATCTTGATCAAATTGACCAAGGTAATTAAAAATAATGTCTGAATTTGATTTCAAATCCATAAAAGATCGGTTAGTAGTATCGTTCAAATATCTCAAAACACCATAACTTAGACCCTTATTTGGTATTTCTCTAAGCTTATTTTTAGTAGATAGAATATGTTCCTTCAAACTATTATCTTCCACAGGTAAGTTGACTGGAAATAGTGAAGTAAACCACCCTACTGTTCTATTAATATTTATCTTCTTGTCTTCTAAATATTCCCTACCATGCCCCTCTAAATCTATAATAAAAGAATCTTGCTTTCCATCTGTCCACTTAGATAATGTCAAAGATAAGGAAGATAGTAAAATATCATTTATTTCTGTATCATATGCCTTATTAACTTTCTTTATTAAGTTTTGTGTTTCCTTGTTATTTAATGTGAACGCTACTTTTTTATCTTTATTTTTATTGTTCACTTGTGTACTCGTTTCAAAGTCTCTCAGTAAATAATTATTACTATTTTTAATTTCTTTTTCCCAGTAAGCGCGATCTTTTAGGATGTTATCACTTTGGGCATACTTAGATAATATTTTAACCCATTGCTGAAAAGAGTCGGTTTTATTTTGAAACTGTATGTCATGATGATCTAACGCTTGTTTATATCCGACCGAAAAATCTTCCAAAAGTATTCTCCAAGAAACACCATCTACTACAAGGTGATGAATTATTATCAGTAAATGATCCCCTTCATCTGTCTGAAAAACACCTAAGCTAATTAGTGGACCATTATAAATATCTAGACTTTTTTGAAGCAGATTTGCTTCTTTGTTCATTTCGTTCTTATAATTTTTTATTCCTTTTAAGTTAAAGGTTTCAATACGGAAGTGTCCTTCACCACTTTTACTTATATCCGAATATTTTTTTTCAGTATTCTCACAAAATTGAGATCTCAATACATCATGATGTTCTACGATTTTACTGAACACCTTCTCTACTATTTTTTCATCCCAACCATCCTGATTATAAAGCATCACAGAGTGATTATAATGGTGTTCATTAGTTAAATTTTGTCCAAAGAACCAATGCTGGATTGGAGACAGATCAGTTCTACCTCCTATTAACTGGTTAGATGAATCATTTTTCTTTATTGTAGTAACTTTTTTGCTGAGATTTTTAATGGTTGGATTATTAAATAAATCTTTTATTTGCATTAAAAGGCCAAAAGATTGTAATTGAGATGCTACTTGAATTGCCTTTATAGAATCTCCACCTAAATGAAAAAAGTTATCATTTGTTCCTATATTATCTACTTTCAAAACCTTTTTCCAAGACTGTAAAAGTAAATCTTCAGTCTTATTAGTTGGCCGTTTACCCTCGTCTATCGTCGTTATATTTTTGATGCTAGTCAGTTTCTTTCTATCAATTTTACCATTTGCTGATAAAGGGATCTGTTTTAATTTAATAAAATTACTTGGAATCATGTATTCAGGTACCATCTGTGACATTTTCTCTTTAAGTTGATTTTGATCAAGCTCAATTGTGCTCTCGACATATGCTACTAATTGAGATGAGTCATTATCTAAGATGACGACCGCTTCGTTAACCCCTTTTATTTTCCGTAATAGTTCTTCTATCTCTCCTAACTCTATTCTATGTCCACGCAATTTAACTTGATTATCTTTCCTACCAATAATGTGTAGACTTCCATCTTGACTAATGAATCCGATATCACCCGTCCTATATAACAAATCACCTTTCTTATAAGAGAATGGATTAAAAATAAAGTTCTCGTTTGTGAGTTTATCATTATTTAAGTATCCCTTTGATACCCCTGCTCCTGCAATACATACCTCTCCACTTACTCCAACGGGGACTAATTTTTTCAAGTCATTCAGAATATAAATTTGTGTATTAGTAATGCCTCTACCTACTGAGACCACTTTATCATTCTTTGAAATCTTCTTAACGGAAGACCAAACTGTTGTTTCTGTTGGTCCATACATATTAAATATTTCTGCATCAGTCATGCCCTGAATATCTTTCATTAAGGTAAGTGGTAACGCTTCACCACCGATTAGAATTTTTCGAAGTGAATTGATAAATTTATATGAAAATGGATCGTTAATAAGTGCCTTTAATAAAGATGGTGTCGTTTGCATCATCGTAACTTTGTTATGAGTTTTCTGTTGACGGCCTATTTGAACATCAGCATCAGCATCAATGTTTAAATTTAATTTCCATTCACTAATTTTTTTAAGGCTTTCTTTAACTTTTATTTCATCTACACCAAAATCAATTAGACAAGCAATTTCCGATACTCCAATCCGCTCTAACTTCTTAATCATTTTTGTGAAAGTTTCAGGTGTACCCATTAATGACAACGAATCCCAATATTTCTCAAAAACAATTTCAGTTAATTCATTTACGTTTTCTTCACTTGTTATATTTGTAATATCAATGTCTGAACTTTTGGCCAGATTTTTGAGCAAACTAACACTTGAACGCAAATATTCACAAAAAGGTTCCTTTACTACCTTTTTCACAGCTTGGATATCATTATCCATATAAGTATGCATCATTAAAGTAACTTTTCCATCATCTGGATTAAAGCCAGATTCATATAATGCTTTTTTATAAACTTTAATATTTTCTTCAAGTGTCTCTAGGTCCTGTCCTAGTAAATGTGTTAATACATTCGCCCCTATTTTACCCGCACTAATAAAAGTCTCTTTACTCCCACCCGTTGTTATCCAAACCGAGAGTTCTTTTTGAATAGGCCTTGGGTAAGTTTTAATATCAATAGTTTTGCCTAATCCATTGGTACGACTTACACTTTCCCCTCTCCATAATCTTTGGACTTCATCAATATGCCTATACATCGTTTCATGGCGATTGTTAAAATTGTTACCTCCTAGTACGAAATCATCGGCATGCCATCCAGATGCAAATGATAGTCCAACACGTCCATTAGATAAGTTATCGACCATTGACCATTCCTCAGTAATCCTTAGTGGATCATGAAGAGATGCAACTACAGAACCGGATCTAATTTGAATGTTCTTTGTTATCATCGCTATTGCAGTCGATGTTACAGAAGGGTTGGCATAAAGACCTCCAAATTCATGAAAATGACGCTCGGGAGTCCAAACGGCATTAAAACCATTTTCATCTGCAAATTTCACCGTATCTAGCATCAATTGATATTTATTATTTGACCCAGATTCTACACTATTATAACTCGAGAAAAAGAAGAGACTCATATCCATTTTCGTCTGTTGTTCTGAAGCAGACAAAAATTTCGAGTCATAATCATTCAGAACATCTGATGGTTTAATGACTATACTTATTCCCCTAGTAAGAGTCCACAAAAGCTCTAGCACAGAAATATCAAAAGATACGGTTGTTACTGCTAACATAACTTCATCATCTAATGGTTCCAATTTATCATCCATTGCATTGAAAAAATTAGTAACATTTCCATGTGATATCATCACACCTTTAGGGGCTCCTGTTGAACCAGAAGTATAGATTACATACGCAATATCATTAATGCCAATGTCTATATTTAGATTTTCTAGAGAAAAAGTATTTAATGAATTTTCTATACGATCGATTAAAACTTCATTATTAAAAAATCCCATATACTTTCCTTCACTTAATACTAATTTCATTTTACTATCCGAATAAATAAACGTATTTCTCTTCTTAGGATGGTTCGGGTCAAGTGGTACATATGCTGCACCAACTTTTAATACAGCAAGCATACTTACAATCACATTCTCAGTTCTACTCATATGTATACCAACTAAGTCATTTGGCTTTAATTCAAAAGTTGTTGTTAAATAATTGGCCAATTGATTGGACGTTTTATTTAATTCCTGGAAAGTATATTGTCTTCCTTTATATTCTATAGCAATTTTATTAGGGTGTTGTTTGACTATTTTCTCAAATGCGGACTTTATCGTTGTTTGTTTACTAGAATAATCTACATATGTGTCATTGAAAACATTGAGCAAAAAATCTTCCTCATGACCTGTAATGATTTGGATATCTTCTAATTTTATACTAGTGTTGTTTGAAACAGTTTCTAAGAAATTATTTAAATGAAAGAAAACTTGTTCTAAATATTGTTTATCATAAATTTCAGGATTAGAATTAATTTCTACAGATAGACCTTTTTCTTCCCTTGAGAAGATAAAACTAATATCAGACAGGTCAGCATTACATTTCTGATGAGTATTACTTAATGAAACATGTGTATGTTCTCGTATTTCTTCATCCAACAGTATTTGAACCGGGAATTTCCCAAATTTCATTACTTCTTGAAATTCCTTTTGAGTAAGTAGTAACAATTCTTTATAGGTAGAGCACTTTTCAATATCTGATATTAAGAATGTATTGCTATAACCATTTTCTTGAATACCGTTATCTAGTCTTGGTATTGAAAGTACCACATGGGATTGACTATTATAGTAGCGTAAGAGATATTGTATTGAAGAAAGCAAAATTATATATAGGCCAATGTCATCTCCTTTACTCAATTTAATTAGTCTATCTGTTAATGATTTATCGAAAAGTTTATTCAAACGAACTCTATTAGAAGTAGAACCTGTCTTGGTTATCGTTGTAGAAGGAAACTTACTAACAGACAACCCTCCTTCTACCTTTTCTTTCCAAAATCTTCTCTCTTCTTTAAAGGTTTCACTTGTTATTAATATTGACTTGATCTTCTTATCTATCATACTTTCCTCCATTTATGTTAACATATAATGTTATAAACCATTTATAAATTGATATGGAATTCTTCTTCCTTCTCTACAACCTTATCTAATCTGTGTAGTAATTCTTTAATATGGTCGCTATTAATTTTCCCGGAGAAATGGATTTTTGCAATAATTGCTCGTATTAAACTCCAGCTATCAATAATCTGTTTCATTAACCTCATTTTATCCAAATCCAAACCTAAGATTTCAAACTTGTACATTTCAGCTTTTTTTGCATTCACAATATCGATTAAACTTTCCAATATCATTGAGGAATAGGCTATAGCCTTATTTTTATCTTTAGAAACATGTTCTATATATTCCTTAAAATGCCAAACTTTACCCAATCCCTCTACCAATTTTTTTTGATTTTTTTTTATTAAGTTTACATAGTCTATTAAGTAATTTTGACTATTTATAAATGAAGGACATTCACTACCATTGTTTTCAAATTCAAAAAATGTATTCTCGTTTGATTGCTTTATCGTATCAATATACCCTTTGTAAGCCCTTACTAAATCTTCAGAGTCAATTTTAACTTTATTATAGGTCAAACTATCTGCATGATGATGTTCAATAATACTGAAAGTCTCCTCCAATAAATTATATCCATATATTAATAGACTGTGTGGCCAATGAACTTTTTCATATGTGTCAGTTCTATAAGGAGTATGAAAAGTATCAACCCATATGATAACTGGATGATTATTATCTATTGCCCTAATAATATCATTACAGATATCATCACTAACTTCTTTTGTTATTAACTTTATGTTTTGTGACTGTAAAATTTCAATTATAGATTTTTCAGTATGATAATCAACTAATAGCGGCATTTTCCCCTTATTAGTTAAACGATAATAGGGAAATTCCCATATAAAATAAGGAATTATATCTCTATTAAAGCTCTTGATGATCGGAATGAGTGAATTATAAAAACAAGTCCTATAGAAGACATCGTTAAATGGCTCCATGTTAGGGATTTCCTTTATCATTAATTTCCCCTCCAAAAAGGTGTCAAGTTGATACTATTAATCAATATAATTCTCTAAGTATAAGGCTAGTTGTTCAATAGTTGGATATTGATTAATAACGTCATGTATCTCTATCTCTATTCCAAGGGCAGATTCTATTGCAAGTTGCATTTTAATAGCAATCAAGGAATGACCACCTAATTCAAAGAAGTCATCTTTAATTCCAATAGATTGCACTTCTAGTAAATCTGACCATATTTCTATCAGTGTTTTATGCAATTTAGTTTTAGGTGGAGTGTAACTAGTATCATGAATTACTCCATTATTCTCTTTTGGTTCAGGCAATGCCTTGTAATCCACTTTTCCATTAGGAGTTAGTGGAATATCCTTGATTGGTACAAAGAAGCTAGGAATCATATAGGAAGGTATTTTTTGCTCTAAATACTTTCTCAACTCTATTGGACTAATATCTAAGTTTGAACTGTAATATGCATTTAGATGTTTTCTACCTTCTTTTTCTTTTGAATCAATTACAATCGCCCTATTAATATTTCCAAATTCAAGTATGTTATGTTCTATTTCACCAAGTTCGATACGATGCCCTCTTATTTTCACTTGATAATCGTTACGCCCTAAAAATTCAATATATCCGTTTTTGTTTAATATTCCTTGGTCACCGGTACGATACACTTTTCCAAATTCAGGGTGGTTAATAAAAGCATTTTGAGTTTTTTCTTCATCATTGTAGTAACCTTCTGCTAGACCTATTCCACCAATATATAAATCACCTTTAATACCCACTGGACATAATTCTCTTTCATAATTCATCACATAAAATTGGTGATTAGCTAACGGTATTCCGTATGGAATTGATTTCCATTCATTATTAATTTCCTTAATTGGGTAATAAATCGACCATATCGCAGCTTCCGTTGCTCCTCCCAAACTAATCACTTGAGAACTTGGAAATTTCTTTTTAATCTTTTCAGGTAATTTTAATGGAATCCAATCACCGCTGAGAAGGACGAGACGAAGATTATTAAAATCATTTCTAAATTCTTTTAGATTATTTTCGGTTTCACTTATTTGGTTATACTCTTCATAAGACTCTATTTCCTTATCATTTACTTTCAACCCTAGCTCCATTGCATGAATAAATGTTTGATTGGGTTGTAAGTGAAGAATATTCTCAAGTTCATTTACATGAAGGTCTCCAATTGAACAGGTTCCAACATCAACTGCCTCGGCAATAAAATTGACAGTAGAAGTTAGGATCCCTGCTTCAATTGCTGCATATAGATACCCTTGCGAACCATATTTAGTAAAATTTTTATGAGAATTATATACGAAATAAATAGAAATAGCTGAAGATTGAAATATTTGTTGGTTCACTTGCTCATAAATATTTTTACTAATGCTATTGTTATCGATAAGCTGTAAAAAACCTTCTTCACTATTAAAGTAGTAAACCCCGACTGGAATCCCTTCAATTCTTCCTTCTTTAATATTTAAATAGATTTCTACAGGATACAAACTCCCTGCACTGGGATAGTAATGTGACTCTCGATTATTATTCTCTCTTTTCTTGAGAACAGATAGTATATGCGCAATTTTATGAAATGGAATAACAGACTTACTAAATTTCCTATGGCTTTTTCTCTCCATAATTTCTTTAGGATATTCTTTTAAATTACTACTAATCTGAATAGTCCCAATATCATTGATCGGAGTTTTATGTGTACTAGAATTTTCAGGATAATTGTTTGGTTTTTGGTTTATTTTAGTATACAACTGCTGCTGTGGATAAAATACTTCTTTAAAAGGTAGTAAACTGGAAACAAGAATATGCTTATCTATTAATTCTTTTAGAAACGTAATAAGTTTGTAATGATCTACAATTGGGAACGCTTCTACAATTTCCGTCATTGTCATCCCCTTTTGGGTGACATAGTATAACTTAGGAAAAAGTAACTTTTCATCTCCTGTAAATGTGTATTTATCTACCTTTAAATATTCATTTGTCACTTCCCAATGTGCAGAGGGTGACCAACAATAAGTGGTTTCATTCTTATCTATTTTACTTTGCTTATTTATGCTTTTCTCTATTGAAACTTCCCGAAGATCTAATTCGTTCTTTGAACTTTTTGCATAATCTACGACTAAATCCATAATAGCAGGAACCGAATTCCATATTGTAATTTTCTTATCAATTAAAGTTTGGTATAAAGTCTTAACATCTTTTTGGCTAGTAGCTAAAACTAAAGTCGCACCCGCTGCAAAAGCACCGAATATATCATAGACAGATAAATCAAAACTCATCGAAGAGACCCCTAAGATCTTATCGTTTTCATTTACTGTAAATTTTCTATTTATATCTAATATTGTATTAGATACAGCTTTATGAGTTATAACGACTCCCTTTGGTCTCCCTGTACTCCCTGAAGTGTAAATAACATACGCTATGTTCTCTAATAGTGGAGTAACATTAACATCTTCTATAGGGTATGAAAATATTTTCTTTCTTTCATAAAAGTCATTAGATAACAATAGCTTACAATTACTATTTAAAAGGATATAATTCCGGCGTTCTTCTGGATAATCGGATTCGATTGGGACGTATGCTGCTCCAGCCTTTAATACACCAAGAATCATTATTATTGTCTTTATTGATCGCTCACCTAATATACCTATAAAATCATTATGAGTTATCTCTCTTTCTATTAGAAAATGAGCCACTCTATTTGATTCTTCATCTAATTTTTTATATGTGATTTTTTCATCTAAGTATTCAATAGCTATTTTATTCGGAAAAGCTTTGACATTATTTTTGAATAGATTGTCTAGTGTTACTAGCTGTATTTCTTCTGTAGTCTCATTAAAAGACCTTATAAATTCCTCATCTTTTTTATTTAACGAAAAATGTAACTTCAAGAATAGCACCTTCCCCTTATGTTAAATAATCAAATTACTATAATTTTTCTTTAATAAATGTAACAAGCTTCCGAATTGTGTTGTAATTTGAATCTATCAATTGTTCTGCATCAAATTCAATTCCGAAATAATTCTCTAGTTCAACAATAAGTTTAATAAACTCAATTGAATTTAGATTTATTTCCTCATTATCATCTATTGAAAAAGTGTTTTGATTATCACTTATTTCACTTAAAATATTTCGTAAAGACTCTTCTATATTATTCTCCATTAGCATAGGCCCCTTTTGCATACTTAATAGTTTTTAAAAATCAAAAGTTACGTTCATATCCATTTCTTTTTGTTTAAAGTTATTTTTAATTTCCGTAATTGTGTCTGTATCCGCTATCTCAATTTCTCTAATACTACGATGTGGACTTTGAATGATTTGTTTCAAAATATCTACAAAAGATTCTACTATAAATTTAGCAGTACTATGTTTCAATATCTCTGTATCAAATTCTAATTCGACATTAATTCCTTCTTCTTTTTCATTGATGTTCAGAGTAAGGTCAAACCGTGAGTAATCAGTTTTTAATGGAATTGGAGAAATAGCTAAACCATTTACTTTAATTTCTGGGTAGTCGACATTTTTAACTGCTAACATCGTATCAAATAAAGGATTTCTATTATTCTCTCTCTCTATATTTAGTTTTCTTACAAGATCATCAAATTGATATGATTGGTGGTCTAGAGCTTTCAAAATAGTATTTTTTGTCTCATATAAATACTCCGTAAACTCTTTATTTTTCTTAGGAAAATTTCTTATTGCTATTGTATTCGTAAAATTACCAACCAAGCGCAATATGGTATGATGACTCCTTCCAGAAACAGGTGAACCGACCGTTATTTCTTCTTGGTCTGCTATTTTTGATAAAGTTATTGAGTATACTGCCATAGCAAAAATATATAATGTAACCCTATGATTTTTTATAAATCTACGAATATCTTCACTTAACTTGTTACTAATACTTACTTCAATTATCTCACCTAAAAAGTGCCGGGATGATGGACGCTTATAATCCAAAGGTAAGTTTAGTTTTTCAATCTTCCCTTTAAATTGTGATAACCAAAATTCTTCCGATTCCCTAGTATCTTCTGAATAAAGATTATTTGTTTGCCAATGACAATAATCTTTATAATGAATTTCTAGTTTAGGTAGTGTATGTCCCTCATATAATTGTATTATTTCTTCTACAATAATGCTCATAGAGGTTTCATCGGAAATAATGTGGTGCATGTCCATCATAACAATAAAATCTTCTTGATTTACTTTAAATAATCCCGCTCTAAAAAGGGGCGCCTTTTCTAGGTTAAATGGTTTTACAAAGTCTTTGTAAATATCATAAACATTCCCAAAATTCATTTTATAATGTTCTAATTCAAAACTTACTTCTTTATGTATCTTTTGTACTGCTTGAGAATCTCTCCATCCGAATGACGTTCTTAATGCTTCATGCCTTTGGATAACCTGTTTTAAAACATTTCTTAAATGTTCTATATCTAGCTTACCTTTTATCCTAATCCCCATTGGTAGATTAAAACTTAGCGTATCATGTTCAATTTGTGCATACATTACCATTATTCTCTTTTGCGCTGAAGATACAACATGTTCCTTATTAATAGGAGCATGTTGTATCTTCTCGTTTGGTAATTCATTTTTTTTAATAATAAGATCAGAAGTACCTCTAATAGTAGGGTTTTCAAAAAAATCGGTGAGCTTAATGTCAGCTTTAAACTCATGGTTAACTTTTGTTAGGAAGTTCATTGCTTTTAACGAATGACCTCCTAACTCAAAGAAGTTCTCCTCCCTACCAATTTCTTGCTCCGATTGAATATCTAAAATTTCCAATAGCATACCAGAAATAATTTCTTCAGTTTCATTCTGTGGAAGAGATTTAATATGTTCGTTACGAATAATTGGCTCTGGTAACTGTTCTCTATCAATTTTTCCATTTACTGATACAGGAAATTGATCAATTCTGTAAAATATGGAAGGAACTAAATAAATAGGTAACTTCCTAAGAAGTTCTTTTTTCACCTTTTCTTCATCAACTTTCTCATTGGAAGTGTAATAAGCGCATAAATATTTACTACCATTCTTAAAGTCCTTACTCGTAACTAGAGCATGCTTCATATTACCAACCTTTAATAAAGCAGATTCGATTTCATAAGGTTCAATCCTAACACCCCTTATTTTCATTTGATGATCAGCTCTTCCACAAAACTCTATTTCTCCATTTGGCAAACGCCTAGCTAAATCTCCTGTTTTATACATCTTCGTCCCTTTTAGAAAAGGGTTATGAATAAATTTTTCTTTCGTTAAATCTTCATTTCCTAAATATCCTTTCGCTAGTAGGTCTCCTGTAAGACATAGTTCCCCAACGGCACCAACTGGAAGGAGTTGTTCGTATTTATCAACGATAATGGATTGAGAATTTCCTATATTTGTACCTAACGTAACAGGTTCGTCTGAAGTTAATTCTTTTATCATAGTCCAAATTGTTCCTTCTGTTGGACCATATACATTATAAATTCTAGATTTGGTTAATTTTTCCAATTTACTTAACAACTGTTCCGGAAAAGGTTCACCACCAACTATCAAGTGTTTAATGTTTTTTAGGAAATGTTTGTTCTGGTTATTTTCTAATAAATACTGTAGCTTTGAAGGTGTAAATTGTGCAATACAGACATTTTTCGAACTCAACAGTTCCGCTAATTGTATTGGGTCATTTTGCTGCCTTTCTGTTGCTAGAATGATTGATAACCCCTTCAATAAGGGTAGAATACTTTCTACAATGAAAATATCAAATGAAACAGTTGTAGCAGCTAAAATAGTTTCCCCCCTAACAAAATCTATTTTCTCCGTAAAACCTTTACAAAAACTCAGGAGGGCGTAATGTTGAATCATTACTCCCTTCGGATTCCCTGTAGAACCAGATGTATATATTACATATGCAAGGTCTGAAGCAGTATATATTTTATTTAATGAATCTTCTTTCTGCTCATCCATTAATATACTTATGATATTATAGGCATCTCCACCAAAATCATCCCCCATGTTGTAATTTTCATCGGTTAATAGCACTTTAGTCTGACTATCCTTAAGGATAAAGTCAATTCTATCAGAAGGATGATCAGGGTCAATTGGTAGAAAGGCTGCACCTGATTTAAGGATTCCAACTATCCCTATTACCAATTCCACTGATCGTTTACAAGAAATTGAAACTATGGAGCCAGAAGTTACTCCTCTAGAAATAAGAAAATGAGCGATAGTATTAGATTTTCGCTCTAACTCACTATATGTTATTTGCGAAGCAGAATCATCGACTGCTATTTTATTAGGACTTTTACTAACCTCATTCTGAAATAAATCAATTATTGTATCCCTTTCTGGAACCTTTTTATTTTCTAGGTAATTCTTTAATAGATTATTTTTTTCATCTTCATTTATAACTTCTATAGCCTTAACCAACATGTCATCTTTCGTTATTACTTGTTCAATAATATGATTGAAATGAGATGCTATCCTTTTAATCTTTACAACATCGTATTTATTGGAGTTGTATTTTATAGTAAATTCAAGTGTTTTTCCTGCGTTTATTAGTAGATTAAAATCATAGTTGGTTTGTTCAAGTGTTTTTAAATCTTGAATTTTGAACTCTAAATCAGAGATATTTTCTAATGAATCTTCCGTAAAGTTATAATTAAACATTATTATATGATCAATGGGTCTATTTTTTAGACTAGTACTTGTTTGGATATCTGCGAGTGAAATATATCCGTTTTCTTCCCCTCTTCGACTATCATGATGAACTGCCTTAATCAGATCAGATAATTTTGTATTACTGTCTTTCTTGACTCTGATTGGAATAGTGTTTGCAATCATCCCAACAATATTATGTATATTATCAATCTCCACAGACCGCCCAGAAATTACTGAACCGAAAACAACATCATCTGAATTATTATATTTCTGTAATAATATACCCCATAATGTTTTTATGACAGAATTTAATGTCACGGAATTAGAGTTTGCTTTTTCTTTTAATTTGTTGAACTTCCATTCTGGAACGGAGCAACTATATTCCTTTTGGTTATAAGTTAGACTATCTTTAGGACTATCTGGTAACAATAAGTCTGTTTTTCCATCATAATAATCTAGGTACTCCTTCCAACATCCTAAAGTTTCTTCATGGTCTTGTTTATTAATCCAGTTAATATACTTTTCAAAAGGAATTGGAGCATCTAACATAATGGGTTGACCTGTTTTAATAGATTTATAATTTTTAAATATTTCATCCACTATTAATCCGAAGGACCAACCATCTAAAATAATATGATGAAAGACCAATATGATTTCATAACTAGTATCTGATAATTTTATCGTTCGCAATCTAATAAGTATATCTCTTGATAAATCAAACCTGTTATTTTTTTCTGTAACAATAACTTCTTCCTTCTTCTGTAATTTCTCACTTTCGTTGTTTCCAGAAAAATCATAATGGTGTATGTCAACTTCCCTTTTATTTAGGACAACCTGTTTAGGTTCTTCCAGACCTTTTACTGCAATAAATGACCTCAAAACAGAATGACGTTCAATACATTTCCTAAATGCTTCCTCTAGGATCGAGACACTTAGATTTCCTTTTATTTTAAATGAGAATAGTTCTCTATAAGCTAAGGAGTTTTCATCTAAATTATCATGATAAAGCATACCTTTTTGTAATGGTGATAAGTTGTGGATTTTTTCAATACTTAGTTCACTATTCATAAGAACACCACCTGCATGAAAATAAATTTTAGCTGATAAACTCACCCATTCTTAAACGGATCAGGTTATCTTAAACGTTAAAATACCTATCGTCATTTGTTGTTACGACAACACAATATTTTGGATTCCTTTTACAATTTAAAACTTTATTTTAAAAACTCAAAAAATATAAAAATACCTAAATAAGAAGGTTAATTAAAAATATTATCAAGATCCTTTTGAGTTAATTGCACAGAGTCAAAATCTGAAGGTGTGAATTCTACTTCTTTCGTATTACAACAATATTTAATGATATTACGCAATACTAGTATGTAGTTGTCCATAAATCGAGCAATCTTTTTATCATGAAATTTATTTTTACTATAGGTGATAAAAAATTTCATGATTTTATTTTCAATAAATATATTCATTTCTATAGGATTACTCATCTCGTTTTCTAGTGATGTCTCATTTTGATTCAGATTGATATCTAAATCAAATATATCTTTATTTATACCAGCATCAAGTTCTCCTAAATAATTAAATTTTATACTCGGGGTCCTTGTAGCATATAGGTCTTGCTTTATAAATCTTAAAATACCATAACCGATTCCCTCATTCGGAATATTCCTTAATCGTTCTTTTGTGGATTTTATTGTATTAGAAATAAGCCCACTACTTTCAGCTAAAGTAAAAGGGAATATCGCCGTAAACCACCCTACTGTTCTTGCAAAGTAATAGTCTTCTACAGAAGTTAAACGACCATGGCCTTCAAGTTCTATAGTCATACTTTTTTCATCAAAAATGTTATTTATGGCAAGAGATAAAGATGCTAATAACAAATCTTCAACTCGTGTATTGTAAGGATTATTTGCTTTAGTACATAATGTAGTTGTCTCAGATGGTGTCAGTTGTTTCGAGATAGTCTCTGTATATTTAAGGGTATCTTTTCCTTTGTTAAAATCAAACGGAATGTTCTTAATTTTTTCTGTGATAGTATCCCAGTATTCTGTTTCGTTTTGAGTTATCTCTTTACTAATATTCTCAATATACTCCGCCCAGCTTTTATACGAACTTGTTTTATGTGAATTAAGTTGTAGACTTCTCTCCTGGAGATAATCTTCAATTAAGCTAGAAATATCCTCCAATAATATTCTCCATGACACACCATCTATAATTAGGTGATGAGCAGTTAACACAACCTTTTGTTTACCTTTTCCTTTATTAAATATAATCCCTTTTATAAGTATCCCTTTTCCTAAGCGAAAACTACCTTTAAGATTTATGCTCAAACTCTCAATCATTTCTGATTGTACCTTCTCACTATACTCAGATAAATCATAATATTGTAGTTCTATATCATCCTTATCTTTTATAGGCATATAAGACAATCTTGCATCGCTATCATTGTAATTTAACCGTAAAGAATCATGTCTTATTACTAAAATATACATGATTTCTTTCCAAGTCTGATAAGGGATATCCACTTTTAAATCCATGTTCACAGATTGATTATAATGATGTTCATTTGATAGGTTCAAAGCGAAAAACCATTCCATAATTGGGGTTGACTTTACACAACCATCCACCAATGTATTTTCTACCATACCAGTTTCTAGATATTCAGCTTTATTTAACATCATTTCAATAATTGGGTTTCTTAGAATATCTTTCACATCTAAGTTTATTCCACATGCATGAGCTCTGGATGCTACTTGGATTGCTTTTATGGAATCCCCTCCTATATGGAAGAAATTATCATTTAATTCAATATTCGAAATACCTAAAACTTCCTTTATTATAAGCAGTAATTTTCCCTCCACATCGGTAAGGTTTCTATGGTGTTCATCGTCAACAGTATTATCAATAATATAATCCTTTATCTTATGTGTGTTAACCTTACCATTATTGGTTAAAGGAATTTCACTTATAAACTCAAATTTAGTAGGTATCATATAACTAGGCATTTTCTTAGATAATTCAAAAAACAAATCCTGTTGAGTAAAATGTTTATCTGTTACAAGATACGCTACTAGTAACTTGCTGTCCAAAATAGTTTCTTCATCAATTGTAACCACTACTTCAGAGATTCCTTTAATTGACAATAAATGATGCTTTATTTCCAGTATGTCTATTCTATTACCCTGTATTTTAACCTGTGAATCTCTACGTCCGACGTAAACTAGATTCCCACCAATAGTATATTTAGCATAATCACCTGTTTTAAACATTTTCTTTCCTTTTATATATGGATTATCCACAAAGCGAGTTTTTGTTATATCAGCCAAGTTTAGATACCCTTTTGTTACTCCGTCACCTGATATGTAAAGTTCACCGACTACATTGTTTGGTACAGGTTTCATGTCTTCATCTAGTACATAAACTTGGGTATTTTGTATTGGAGTTCCAATCGGGACAGATCCACTTTTATCTTTATACGGATTATATTGATGAACAACACAACCTACAACTGTCTCTGTAGGTCCATACTCATTATATATTTCTACCTTTTGACCAAAATTATGATAAGTTCTTCTAGCTAAAGATGTAGTTAAGTCTTCTCCCCCAACAATTATTTTCCTTAACGAGCTGTTCTTATAAGTTTTATTCTGTATTAGTGATAAATGTGAAGGGGTTAATTTAATGATTGATACCTTATTATCCTTAAGGATTTTATCAATAATAAATTCCCCTCCGTCCTCTTGATAAATAATTATTTTACTTCCATTAACTAATGGAGCGAAAATTGATGTAACCGTTAAGTCGAATGAGAGCGAGGAATAAAAGGCAAATATATCGACTGTTTCTAAATACTTGTCACGAGCAAATGATATGTAGTTCATAAGGCTTCTATGATCTATTAACGATCCTTTAGGTTTTCCAGTCGTTCCAGAGGTATAGATTATATACGCTAAATCAGTAGACATGTTTAGATTATTAAGATTTCCCTTACGCTCACCGCTGAATAAATTATCGTCATATTGAATGTACTGCCCTTTAAAACTCCCGTTGTATTTTTCATCTTTAACAATTAAAAAATCAGCATTACTATCTTCTAATATAAAATCATTACGTTCTACTGGATTTGAAGGATCTAATGGTAAGTATGCTCCTCCCACTTTTAAAATAGCTAGTATAGAAACAATCATTTCTATTGAGTTTGACATATATAAACCAACAATTGAATTCTTACCCAAATTATTTCGGATTAAAAAGTGAGCAAGCTGATTTGCTTGATCGTTCAACTCTATGAAACTTAGTTTTTTTCGATCATGTTCTAAAGCTATTGCTAATGGGTTGCTATTAACTTTTCCCTCAAATAATTGGACAACCGTCTTTTCTATAGGATAATCAACCTTAGTATCGTTTCTTTCATATATAATCTTCTCAAAATCATTCTTATCTAAAAGCTCAAGTTGTGAAACATATGATAATGGATTCTTAATAAATTGATTTAGCAACAATTGCAACCGTTTATGGAGTAATTTGATATCAGCTTCATTATAATGGCTCAAATGATAGTCGTACTGTAATTCAATATGTCTTTCCCCTGACCATTCTTTAACTGCTATTTGTAATGAGTTTAGCTGATACCCGCTATAAAACTCTTCATACAAAATATTTAATCCATCTATGGAATTTTCAAACTTAGTATTGTAGTAATTTACCGCAATTTTGAATAAGTCGTTGATACTCTTTTCTCTTAATTTAATATCTTGAATCAAGATGTTATATGGATAGTTTTGATGTTTATAGCTTTTAAATAGCTTGTTTGAAAGTTTCTTTATCCCATTTTCTATTGACTCATTTGAATCTACCATTATTCTTAATGGCATAGTACTAGTAAACATTCCAACGCTTTGTTTTTCTTTATAACCGATTCTATTTAAGATGGGGATCCCAATAACCATTTCTGAATAGGATTCAAATTTATGTAAATAGATTGATACTAAATAGATGAACAAAGAATTCATTGAGTATCCTGTTTCTAATAAAAACTCTTTTACTAAATCAGTTAGTTTACTATCAAGTTTTAAGGATAATCTATTCCCAGCTAAATCTGTTTCAGTATTCTCATAATTTTTAAATTCCCCGATGTTTTCCTTCCAATAATCCCTATCTTTTATAAACCTTTTTGAGTTCAAATATTTTTGTTCTCTTTGAATAAAGTCAAGGTAAGAATATTCAACTTCTTCATTAACAGCCTCATTATTTACTAACTTTTTATAAATCCCATTAATTTGGTCTGTTAATATTTGAAAGGTCCAACCATCTGAGATAATATGGTGTAGTTTAATGAAGTATCCACTTAGGTTGTTGTTAATCTTCACTAACATAAATTCATATAACTTTCCAAATAGATTTATTGGTTTAACAAACTCTTTTTGCAAAACCTTTTGAACAGATGTAAAAGAATCCTTCTGCGTACAAAAATCAAGAAATTCAATGTCTTCTTCTTCATATTTTTGAATATATTGATTAGGCTTTCCATCCTTCTCAAAAATTCTTATCCTAAGGGCTTCATTTTTTTTGATAAAAATTTGAATTGCTTTTTCCAACATGTCGAAATTTATAGCCCCTTCGATTTTAACTAATCCTCCTAAATTATTTAAAGGGACTCCAGGATTTAAATGTTCGGTATACCAAATCCGTTTTTGCGGATGGGTTAAAGGGTAGTAAGGTAACTCTTTATCCATATTCACCCAACTTTCTTTATTTTCTCTTTATATCTTCGAGCATTGCTCCTATCATTTCCATTTCTTCTATTGATATTTTTTCTTCGCTAACATCTGAAGGAGTATTCTCTATGATTCCACGTTCAACTCTTTCACAACATATATTAATCAATTCATTTAAACTACTAATAAAATTTATTAATAAAGTATTCATTCCATCCCATTTACTATTAAAAGCAACCGAAATATTTAGCATGTTATCAATAATTTCAGCACTAAAATTGATTTTATTTTCATCATTTTTAGTTAGGACTTTATCAACATTTGTACCATAGGATTTAATTTGAAGTGCTTCTCCTATATCTAGTAAGTCTACTTGGCCTAAATAATTAAAAATAAACTCAGGACCTTCTGTTCCTCCTATACGATCTATTGTATTTTCACCGTTTGTGTTTAAATATTTCATAACACCATAATCCAAGCCTTTATTAGGAATGTTTCGTAACGTCTCTTTCACTTCTTTTAACATAGTAGAACTATTAACATTATTGGGCATATGAAGATAAACTGGATAAATAGTTGTAAACCATCCGACTGTGCGAGATATATCTATTTTATCCTGAAAAACTTCTCTACCATGTCCTTCTAGGAAGATCTTAACCTTATTATTATTAATGAATTTTTTTATGGACAACCCAAGTGCTGTCATAAGAATATCTTCTACTTGAGTTTGAAAAGCACGATTCGCAGTTCTTAACAGTTTTTCTGTCTGTGTTATCGTTAATTTATCTGTGATGATATGTTGGTCTCCGGTATCTTTTCCTAATTCAACCGTCGCGTCTTCCTTAGTGTAATTTACATATTTTCCCCAATAAGAGTAATTATTTTTATGTTCCTTAGAGACTGCATAGTTTTTCAAGATTTTTGCCCAGTCCATATAAGAATTTGTTTTGTCTGGGAGTTTTTTGTCCCATTGCGCAAAGTATAGTGAATGAAAATCTTCTAAAATAATTCTCCAAGACACTACATCGATAACACTATGATTAATGATTATGCAAAGGGAATCTCTGTCTAAAGACCTCAAAACTACTAACTTTACTAACGGGCCGTTTTCCAAATCAAAACGATATTGTAAATGAGAATCTAATTGTCGTTCTAAAGAATAATTCTCATTGACTTGAATCTCTTCTATTAAATACATTTGTTTCTTGTAAGGAAGGTCTTCCTGTATAATCTCATTATGATAATACTTAAATCTCATTCTTAATACGTCATGATGTTCCATTATTTTATCAAATACATGTTGTACTTTATCGATATCTATCTTTCTCTCCATTTCTAGTAACACCCATTGGTTATAGTTACTATTTAATGATTTTGTCTGACGTAAGTACCAATTTTGAATGGGGAGTAAATTAGCTGTTCCTCTAATCTCTTTTTGGTCAATGCTTTTAGAGTGCTTTTTGATTTGTGAACTTAACTCTAAAATTGAAGGATTCTCAAATATATCTCTTAACTCAATTTTAAAACCTAAGTCCTGAAGCTTAGCTTTAAAGGTTATACCCTTAATTGAATCTCCACCTATTTGAAAGAAGTTATCGTTTATTCCTATATTTTCGACACCCAATATATCTTTCCATAACCTAGCTACTAATACTTCCATCTCACTTGATGGAGGAACGTAATGATTTAGATTATCATATGTTTCAATTAACTTATCCTTATCGACTTTTCCATTGATATTTAATGGGATTTCATCTACTAGGATAAAGCTAGCTGGAATCATATAATGTGGTAAACGACTGAGTAAATAATTCTTCAATTGATTTATAGCTAACTCCTTTTTAGTAACGATAAATGCACAGAGAAAATCTTCTCTCTCTTTATTAGAGTGCTTTAAAACAGAACATTCTTCTATTCTATTATCTTCTAAGATTGTATTTTCTATTTCCTCTAGCTCTATTCTCACACCTTTTATTTTTACCTGACGATCCTGCCTACCAATGTATTCTAATTCTCCATCAAAGGATAATCGTCCAATATCACCACTTTTGTAAGCAACTTCTCCATCTGGCAATTTAATAAGCTTTTCTTCCGTTAGTTGACTATTATTTAAATACCCTTGGAAAATCCCCTTTCCAATAATAAATATCTCTCCAGCTACCCCAACGGGCACTTTATGTAGGTTGCGATCTAAGAGAAGAATTTTGGTATTCTGAATTGGCTTACCAATCGGAACCGTAGTGTTTGACTCATGATTATATTTATATTCATAACTCATACAACCAACTGTCGCTTCAGTTGGTCCATACTCATTAAATATTCTTATTTTCCCATAAAATTTTTCATACACATTTCTAGCTAACCGAGTTTTTAAGCTTTCTCCACCGACAATGAATATTTTATCCATCTCAGATTCCTTTGGTTTTTCTTTAATTAATGACAAATGTGCAGGAGTTAACTTTAGAATGGTAAATCGATTCTCTCGAATTATACGGTCTATTACATATTCATTGGAATCCTCTTGATAAACAACAATTTCATTTCCAGTTATAAGCGAAGTAAAATATGTAGTAACGGATAAATCGAATGAAATGGAAGAGTACATAGCAAAAACCTCTTCCTGTCCCCTTACATAGGTCTCCTTACTCCATAGAATGTAGTTCACTAATGATTCGTGCCTTATCATTACTCCTTTAGGGTTCCCTGTCGTACCAGATGTATAATACATATATACCAAGTCTGTAGGTTTATTTATATGATCTAAATTTGACGTTTCACCTTGAAAATTAGTCCTATCATATAAATTGATGATTTCACCTGTAAAGTCTATGCCTTTAGGAATATTCTCTCCAGTTAACAGTAGTTTTGCGGCACAATTGTTAAGTATATATTTAATTCTATTTTTAGGTAATTGAGGATCTATCGGGACATATGCGCCTCCTGCCTTGATTATTCCTAATATTCCAATAATTAATTCCATTGAGTTTGGTAACATTAGACCGATGAAACTATTTCTCTCCACACCTTTTTTTCTTAGAGTCCTGGCTAACTGGTTTGCTTTCTCATTTAATTCTTTATAGGTCAAAAACTCATTTTCCATTCTTAAAGCAATATGATTAGGATATTCTTTGGTTGTTTTTTCGACTAACTCATGTATTCCTGTCCATGATGAAATTGGGAAAGCTGTCTCATTAAAACCTTTTGGTAGTTCTTTCAACTCTTCCAATGGGCTAAGACTAATCTGGCTTAGTTTTTCATTTAATAATTGTGGTAAATTCTGAATTAACCATAAATAACAACGGTTAATATTTTCAATTAAATTTAAATGTATATTTTTGTGATAATATATCGTACAAAAGATACTATCATCTTTTTTATTAAAAACATACGTCAACTCATTTTCATCGGACTGAATGACTTCACTAATTGATTCTTTAGCGTGTATCCCTTCTAACAAAAGGATTACTTTAGAAAAAACCGGCATTTTCTTTTGATCTTTACCAAAAATGTCCTCTACCGGAACTTGTTGATTTATATAACCATCAATGGCAGTCTGCCGGACTTTTGAAATTGTATCGATAAGCAAATCATTATCTCGTAAAAAATCTCTTAGAGGCAATAACTTGTTTCTGCTATACCCTAAATCTGATTCACTTTTATAATGGGGGGAACCAACAATAATTTCAGAACAAGTAAAGTATTTATATAATATCACCTTAAATAAAGACAGTAAATTAATATAGAGTTTTGTATCTTTTCCTTCTGATAACTCTACTAGTTTAGGTGATTTATCTAATTCGATTTCTATATTAATTTGTGCTTTCCCTATGTCTTTACTATTATTGTTAATTGTCTGAAACTCTAAATTGTTTGTTGATCCTTCTAATTTCACACCCCAATATTCAGACATTTCAATAAACTTATCTTCTACAGTTTTTGATATACTATTCATTTAACATTCTCCTGATTAAAGTTTATTTATATTATTTCCTCTGCAGTAAGTTTAAAGATTTCTCCATATGGAGGTTTACTTTTAACATTCAATAGTTCAATACCCTTTGTATAAGAAGTATCTTGTGTTTTTTCAAAGTACTCACCTGATGGCCAATCAATCAATACATCATTAATTCCACGTTTTAGTATATTTTCGGAAATTACAATCGTTGCGTTTTGCCAATCATGAGATACATTTATTTCCCCTATGAGTTTACTGTTACAGAAAAATTTTACATCCTGTTGATTGTCTTGTTTATAAGGGGACCTCAAGGATAGATTTAATAGAACCGATTTTTCACCTTCTGTAATTAAATAAAACGATGTCACCTTATCATCAATAACCTTAAAACTTTTCTTTCCTTTAACTTCAGCACTGTATTGACTAATATAAGAAGACTCAGAATAAAATGTATGGAGTAAATCAACTTTACCATTACGAATACTATGTTCTGAGAGCATAAGTTTATCTATCTCATTTTTCAAGTCTATTCCAATATCAGCTAGGGATTCGGTCATTGCTTTCATAATCTCTACATCTAGTATCCTCAAATCGTTTGACTGAATAAGAAAAGGATACTGCTCATTTTGACCCTCTAAGAAAAAACTAAGATAATTTTTATTTATCGACCATGGGGCTTTTCTTATTGCGAAATCCATGTATTTTTTCATTAATGGGATAATATTTCTAGAGTGTTCAAGGGATTTTTGGCAATGATATAACAACACTTCATATGGTTGGTCACCACGATGCGCACAATGTATAGCTGCATAAAAGTGGGCTTTAGATTGAACGTCGTCTAGATTATCTACTTGATCATAAAAAGATGAAGTTGTATCCTTCCTCTCTATCTTAAAAAAGAATTCAGCCGCTCTTTCCATAGCGACTTTTATTCCACTCAAATTTAGATGACAATAATCAATAAACAAATCATTGCCCGGAATTTCTCCATTTAAATATTCTTTAAATACTTGTCTTAAATCTAAAACAGGTATATTCTCTTCATTACATTTTTCTTTCAATCTATCTTGTATAGATGTCACTATACCTGGTGTTAGGCCAAATCCATATGTCATACAGTCCCTTGCACTCTCTAAATACTTCCTTGCCTCTTCTTTCTGCCCTAAGTTGATTAAACTTATTGCAACATAATCATATCCCAATGGATTTATTTCATTTATTTTTATTAATTTTTTACCAATGTCTTTCAACTCATGGTAATCTTTTTCTCTTAATGCTTCTTTTGCCTTTTCATTCAAGTCAAACCAGATGGACATGTTACTTCTCGGCCACTTTAGACTTTTTTCATATTTACTTCTTTTCCAATCTTTTAAATTAAATTCTGGGATAATAAAATAAACCGGTATATCATTGGAAATAGATAATTCTTTTAATGTATCGATAAATGAATCTACAATCCTTTTATATTTTTTTTCAAATATTCTTCTTAAATCTTCAAAGTGTTCCTTAGTTTCTCCAGCCTTAATTATTTCTTGGATGTCTTTATCACTAAGTGGTAAAATGGATTCCCTCCAATTATTACCTGCAAACACTACGATAGCATCAGGTTTTAAATTAATGCTACATTTACAGAGGTTTTCTAGTTCTTGTGCACCTATACTTGTTTTAGCTAAATCTATGACTTCAAATTCTTGAGCATTACTATTATTTAATATTTTCTTAAGTACTTTAGCTGGTGTAATAAAAGGATCATATAAATACCCTCTAGCAACAGATTCTCCTAGGAAAGCAATTCTGTATTTGTTTCCTTTAGGTGGTATGGTCTTAACTTTAGCCCAATTTACAAAATCACTACTATATGTTGAATCTCTTTTAAAGAACTCCGTTTCACCCTCAACGACTTTTTTCCATATTCCTACTGTTTCCTTACTAGTAACACTTTTTTGCTTTTGGGATATGCTTTTTTCATCCCTCTTCTTCTCTTCTAATCCTAATTGCATTCTTAATTTTATTTTGTCTTCTTTACTCTGTATTTTATCAACAATATAATTAGTATATTCTTCTGCTACTTCTTTAAGTTGTTCAGACGGCCTTTTCATAATGTACTACCTCCTAATAAACGTATCAAATAAATGTGTATACATTATCTGAAACATTCACATTCTTCTCTATTTCCCTTAAATTATTAATTACTAATTTCATTAAGGACATTGAGTTTTTAGACCTTTCGATAATAAAGTCATCTAAAATTAAACAATCTATTTTAGTATTAATAAAGCAAGAGATTGCATCATAAGGAGACATAACAATTGGTTCTCCCCTTACATTAAAAGATGTATTTAATAAAATAGGACAATCAGTTTGTCTCTCAAATTCTTCTATTAAACTTAAGAATCTAGGATTTGATTCTTCATCAACAGTTTGAACTCTTGCAGACCCATCTACGTGAGTAATAGCCGGGAGGCTGATAGGTGATTGAACTTGACAAGTTCTTAACATAAAAGGAGAATTACCTTCTAAATCAAAATGATCTTGTGCTTTTGATTCTATGACAGCTGGTGCAAATGGCCGGAATCCTTCTCTTTTCTTTACCATCGAATTAATTAAGTCTCTCATTATTTCACTTCTCGGGTCGGCTAAAATCGATCTAGACCCTAGAGCCCTTGGTCCAAATTCCATTCTACCTTGGAACCATCCAATAACTTTCCCTTGAAAAATAAGTTTAGCGGTTTCTTTCAATAAACTCTCTGTATCCCCATAGTAATCGTCATATTTAAGAGAAGTAGCTTCGAGCAATTTTTTGATTTCATTATATTCATACTTGGGACCTAAGTAGACATGTTTTAATTCTTTTGGTTTTATTTGGTTATTTGACAACCTATTATGAGCTATTACAGCTGCCCCTAGGCAGCATCCAGCATCATTAGCTGCAGGCTGAACAAATAAATTTTTAAACGGTCCATTTTGTAGTATTTTTCCGTTGGCAACACAATTTAATGCTACTCCACCTGCCAAGCATAGATTTTCCGTATCTGTTATAGAATATAAATAATTTACTTTTTCAAGTAATACTTCCTCCAATACTAATTGCAAACTTTTTGCTATATCTTTATGGAATTGAGTAATATTTGACTCTTTCACTCTAGGAGGATAACCGAATAAATCTATTAATTCTTGTGAATACATTCTCTGTCCAGAAATAAATTCAAAGTATTTCATATCTAGACTGTACTGTCCTTTACTTTCTCTCCTAATTAATTTTCTAATTTTATCGACATATTTAGATTCACCATATGGAGATAATCCCATTACTTTGAATTCTCCACTATTTACACTAAAACCTAAATAACTAGTTATAGTGCTATAAAGGAGCCCTAACGAATCTGGAAAAGACACATTATCCAAGAGAGTTATTCCACCTTCATTTCCAAAACCATATGTTGTAGTATCCCACTCACCAACCCCATCAATAGTCATAATTGCTGCTTCATTAAATCCAGAAAAATAAAAACTACTAGCAGCATGGGATAAATGATGTTTCACATATTCTATCTTCCCTGAAAACCCCAATTTATTTCTAATTTCTTTCTCTGGTCTAAATGGATCCATTCTTCCAGTAAGCTCTTCCTTTTCAATATCATAGCCAGACCAAATTTGTCTGGCTAATTTTTTTTCTGGAATTTCATAATAGGCAATACAGTCTATGTCTGCTATTGTTAAGTTTGCACTATCCAAACAATATTTAAATGCATTGACTGGTATTGATGAATCATTTTTAATTCTTGTGAACCTTTCCTCTTGCACTGCTGAAACGAGTTTTCCATCTTGAATAAGACAGCATGCCGAATCATGATATAAAGCGGAAATTCCAATTATATTAAAACTCATATATAATCCTCCAACCAGGTAATATAAATATTAAAAATCATCTAGTATTGACATTTTATGTTGTTCGTATTTTTCTATTTCATCATTATCATAGATTATAAGTTCTTTTATAGAAGAATCTATATTTTCAACCATTCCAATAATTATTTTTCTATAACCATCTACTAGCTTTTCAATAGTTTCTCTTTTAAATAGAGACGTTGAATATTTAAAGTTAATTTTGATTGCATCATTATACTTAATCGCACTTACTTCAATATCTAATTTTGAACTTTGAATATCAAAATCGTATGGCTTTAATTTAACAGATCCTAGGTCAATAGAAGAAATATTGTATTCATGCATAGAGAACATTGTGTCAAAGATAGGGTTACTGTTTATATCTCTAGATATAGATAATTCATCTACTAGCTTATCAAATGGATAATCTTGATGTTTATAAGCATTCAAACAAGTTTCTTTAATACTTTCTAAAAAGTCTTTAATGCTCTTTGAACGATCAACTTGATTTCTTATCGCTAACGTGTTTATAAAAACCCCTAGTAATTTCTCTAATTTTTCATCAGGCCTTCCTGCAATTGGCGTTCCTACAACAATATCCTTTTCTTTTAGATATTTTACGAGAAGGAGATTGTACGCCCCAAATAAAAACATAAACAACGTTAAACCCAAACTTTTGTTTAATAGACTTATTTTATTTGTTATTTCCGTATCAATCAGAGTACTTACTATTTCTCCATTATAATGTCCCTGTATGCCTCTACTATAATCTATAGGAAGTGTGAGTTTAGGAACTTCATCAGAGAATACATCTAACCAGTACTGTTTCTGTGATTCCGTAAATTCTGATGTAATTAGATCATTGTGCCAAACGGTGAAGTCTTTATATTGAATCTCAAGTTCTTCGAGTATTTCTCCTTTATAAAGTTTTACAAAATCTTCAACTAAGATGTGCATAGAAATTGCGTCACTGATAATATGATGCATATCAAAAACAAGATAATTATCTTTGTTCGGTAAGGTCAATAAACCGACTCGAAATAATGGAGCAATACTTAAATCAAAAGGTCTGATATAGTTTTTTATTACTTCATCAATATCATTTCCCTTTGTACTAATATAATCGACTTTAAAATTCGTCATATCCTCGATAATTTGGAAAGGAACACCATCTTTAAAAACAAATTTAGTTCTTAAAGGTTCATGTCTAGATATTAACTGTTGAATAGTATCCTCAAGTCTTTTCTTATCAAATGTTCCTTCAATTTTCATTACAGACGGTTCGTTATATTGTACATCTTCTTTGTTTAGTTCATTTAGTATTAACAACCTCTGTTGGGAAGAAGATAAAGGGTAACTATCCCTTTTTTCAACCTGTTTAATAGTTGGATAAATTGACTTATTGTTTGAACCTTTAGTACCAATATACTTTTCTGATAAACACTCAGACAACTCCATGATACTTAAATTACTAAAGAAGTCTGATATTTCGACTTTAATGTCTACTTTTTTATTTATTAAATTGATAATTCTAGTTGCAGATAATGAGTCTCCACCAAGTTCATAAAAGTTATCGAATATATTAATTTCTTCAAATCCTAAAACAGTGCACCAAATAGTGGATATTTTTCTTTCCAGCATTGTATATTCATTATTCTCTCGACCAGTTAACTTGACATTCTGCTTATCAATAGAAGAAATAGCTACCTCTGTTGATTTGTCATTATTTTTTCCATAATTAATAAATCTCTGTTGAATGTCTTCAATAAAATGAACAGCATGATCATTTTCTATATCTAACGTCGTGTTAAAGTTTAGTGCCCCTATCATTACTGCATCTCTGTTTAGTTTAACTGCTTTCTCAAAATACTTTAATGCTTGCTGAGCAGTTATCGTTTCAAACAATTGCTTATCTCCTAAACTCCCCACACCTTCAGATAAGCCTGTATTTTCCCAAACCGGCCAAAGTATCGTTTTAGCATTTCTACCTTCATTTATCATGAAAGAAGCGTATGAATCTAAGTAAGCGTTAGCTGCTGTATAGCTACCGCCTCCTAATCCTCCTGTAAGAGTTATAACCGAGGAAAAGGAGATAAAGAAGTCTAGATTTTCCGATTTGGTAAGCTGATCCATTACCCATGTACCTTTAACCTTAGGGTTCATTACTTTGGTGATATTTTGTTTGTTTTCAATACCTATTAATGTTCCTCCACCTGTTCCAGCGGCATGTATTAACCCATTTATATGATTAAACTCCTTTTTGATTTTATTGAACACTCTTTCCATATCATGTAATGATGATACATCTCCACTGTGTAGGAACACTTTTGAGCCCATTTCTTCTATCTCTACAACCTTGCTTAACTTCTTTCCTAACCCAGGGTTTGAAGTTCCATGTATTATTGAATCCCATTCTTCTCGGGCGGGAACAGGAGTACGATTGATAAATATAAAATTGACATTGTTCTTAGAGGCAATCATTTTAGCTATTTTTAAACCTATAGCCCCCATACCTCCAGTTATTAAATATACTCCATTTTGCTCCACATCAAACTTATTAAGAGAATTTTCATCTTCCTTAATGTCTTTAACCCTTTCTACAAAACGGTTACCATATCTATATGATATCTTAGCAAACCCATCATTTGATTCGATCTCATCAACTATTTTTTTAGGTTGCTTTAATGTTATAGGGTCAACATCTATAAATTTACAATGAATGTTCGGGTTCTCTAAACTTAATACCTTTCCAAACCCTTGTAATAGTGCATTTTCAGGTCGAATAAATGTTTCAGTTGAATTTACTTTACTTGTGTTCATCGTTAACAAAGTAAGGTCTAGCTCTTGTTCTGTCCAATTATTTAGAATAGAACTTATGAAATCAAAGAAAGAGTAAATTCCCGTTGTTAACGATGTTTCAAAGTCTTCCATATTTTTTGTCGGTTCTTCACTAAGGTTTCCTGGGAAAATAATCTTAGATATATTTTTATCTCTAAGTTCCTGTGCTAAATTGTTGAAACTACTAGAATCCAACCCGACTAAATATTGTTGGCTATTTATTTTTCTGTATGTTTCTCCAACCTTAACCTCGATAATATTATAATCCTTACTTTCCAAGTACTTCGTCAAGTCTGATAAGTAATCGGAATTATCTACTATTAATATATTTCCATGAATACCCTCTTTTTTACTAATCAGTTCTTTCGCCTGCCAAAACCTTTCATGTAAATAGCTTTCCTGATCAGCATTACTCTTTTGTACAGTTGGAATATCGACCCAACATCTATTTTTTTCAAAAGGATACGTTGGTAAATTTACCTTTTGATATTCTTGATCTTTGTAGTAATCATTCCAATTAATCTCTCCACCAATTACATATAATTGAAGGATTTCCCTTAATTTATTTATATCTTTAACATCTTGATTTGCTAACCCTCTAACTTTTTTAATAACAAGGTTGGTAAATTGTCTAACTTCTAAAAATGTAAAATCATTTTTCCCCCTCTCATTTTTCTTAGGAGAAACGATTTTATGATATCCACTGTATATATCATCACTTGAGTTATTTAATTTATTAAAATCTATTTTCTTAAGTTTACGCTTTAAGTCATCAATACTCTTTGCAATAATTGCAACTCGATATAGGTGATGCTCCCGACCTGTATTTGCTGTATAACAGATTTCTTCTAAATTGTAGTTTCTATCATTTTCTAACATCCGCTGGTATCTTTCGACTAAATCTTTTAATGATTTCTTACTTTTTGCAGTGATCGTAAGCACTTCTACTCTTTCATTTTCCCTAACGGGCTCATTCTCTAAAGCTGGTGCTTCTTCAAGTACAAGATGACAATTTGTACCACTTATACCAAACGAACTAACCCCACATCTTCTGCTGGGATTACTTTCTTTTTCCCATTTTAAAAGTTCATCATTAACATATACTGGACTGTTTATAAAGTTAATTTTTTTATTTGGTTTTTCAAAATGTAATGTAGGCGGTATCATTTTATATTTCAACATCATTAGAGTTTTTATTAATCCAACAATACCTGATGTATGATCTAAATGACCTATGTTAGATTTAATGGATCCGATTGCACAAAATTGCTTTTTGCTTGTTTTCTCTTTGAATGCTCTATGGATACCTTCAACTTCAATCGGATCTCCTAGATTGGTACCCGTTCCATGAGCTTCAATATAAGAAATCGTTTCAGGTGATACATTTGCCTTTGTTAATGCATCTTTAATTACTTGTGCCTGTGACTGTACATTGGGAGCAGTTATTCCAGCAGAAGCGCCATCTTGATTAACCGCACTTCCTTTTATTACACCATAAATTTGGTCTTTATCTTTTTTAGCTTCCTTCAGAGGCTTTAACAAAATCGCAGCAGCACCTTCACCTGCCCCTGTTCCATCTGCAAAATCACAAAAAGTTCTAGTTCTGCCATCACTTGACTTCATACCTAAATCCAACATGCCTTCCAATCGAATTAAATTTATTCTGACCCCACCGACTAAAGCCATTGAACACTCATTATTTTTAATTGACTGGCATGCCGAGTGTACTGCAACAAGAGATGACGAACAAGCTGTATCAATAGATAGTGAGGGGCCTTTAAGATTTAATAAATACGAGATTCTACTTGGTATAATAGATGTAAGATTACCAACCATTCCTTCCGATAAAGCATTAGGGTTTGTATCAAATATCAGTTTCTTATAATCATAGATTTCATCTGCACTATAACCAACGAATAAACCTGTATTGGAGCCGTAGATCCGATCCCCTTCATAGCCTGCATCTTGTATTGCCTCCCAAGCAGTTTCAAGAAAAATCCTTTGTGATGGACTCATTAGCTTTGCCTCTTTGGGTGAAATTTTAAAGACGTTATAGTCAAATTTATCTATCTCTTGTAAATATCCACCTTTCATATATTTTGGATTCTTGATGTTCATAAAGGCAGTATATTGATCCGTGTCAACCTTTCTACTTTCCGGAAAATCGGTAATTGCATCAACACCATTTACTAAGTTATCCCAAAACTCTTCTTTATTATGAGCAAACGGAACTCTGATGGATACTCCAATAATTGCAATATCATCATCAACCGAGTGAGAAAAATTAGAATCCCTTAATTCCTCAAGTAATTTTATTCCAACTTCTTTTTCAATCTTTCCAGAAACAATATTTTTAAAGATCATCTCTGTAAATTTACTTTCTTTCATTCGCTCACCTCTTTGTTTGGAAAATTTCCAGTGCCTCATTTAATGATAATGACCCATTTTCAAGGTTTGTAACTAAGTCTGATATATTCGCCCCAGTTTGATTGTTACTTTCATTGGTAGAGGGAGAATTTTTTTCAGTCAAATATTTAGCTATTCTCGCTATATTGGAAAGCGCAAAAAGATCGGCTATTTCTAACTGGCCTGGGTATTTCCCATCTATTTTTCCAAAAACTTTTGTTAATAAAATGGAGTCTCCCCCGATTTCAAAAAAATTATCATAAATATCAAATTTCTCAAAACCTAGGACAGATCTCCATATCTCTGCAATTTCTTTTTCTACTTCCGTGTAGCAATTTTCATTGTTCCCAGTCAGTTTTACGGAGTAACTGTTGTTAACAGCCTGTTCGTTTAACCCACCATTAGAAATAACTTCCTGTACCCTTTTCTTTATTGAATCCGATAATTTAATTGGTAAATAATTGCTTAACCTAAAAATTGAACTCTTATAGTTTAATTCCCCAATTACTACCTTGGAGAATGTACTATTTAATGTCTCATCAAAAGCTGCTATAGCAGCAGACGGTGAGATAATATTAAACAATTGTTTATCCATGACAATATTAGCTTTTTCTACTAAACCGTCCTTGTCCCATGCTGGCCAATTTATAGTTAAAGTTCGTTGTCCGCGCTTACTTCTATATTGGCCAAAAGAATCTAAATAAGAATTGGCTGCAATATAACTACCACTACCAATTCCCCCAACAAGTGTAATAACCGAAGAGAATGTTACGAAAAAGTCTAAATTATCTTCTCTAGTTAATCTATCTAGTAACCAAGTACCTTGTACCTTAGGATTCATAACCTGTTTAAAAATATCTTTATAATCATCCTTTACTCTTTTTCCTTCCATTCCTACACCGATACCAGCACTGTGAATTAAACCATTTATTTTTCCATATTCGTTTCTTATATTTTTCAATGTGTAATTTAACTCTCTTGGATTAGTGATGTCGACACTAATATATTTAATATTTATACCCATTTTTTCTATTTCAACAATCTCTTTAGCAATAGATTGTAAATGTTCACTTTCTAACTTTTCTTCAAGTATTTTCTCCCAAGTTAATTGAGGATTTATCACTGTACGACCAAGTAATATAATATTTGCCTTGTTTTTAGATACTAGGTACTTCGCCATTTCTCTACCGATCCTTCCTAAACCACCAGTAATGACGTATGCCCCTGTCTTTTTAATTTCGATTTCTTTACAATCCTTTTCCTGAATTTCTTGATTAACTAATTCCTCGATAAATCTTTGATTATTTCTGTAAGCCACAACTGTATCTTTATTAAAACTCATCATTTCCTTAACTATGAGATTAGTTGGTGTTTTATCTTCAATATCAATGCACTTAATTTTCAATTTAGGTTCTTCCCATAATAGTGATTTGCTTAAACCAAACATCGTAGCATTAATAGGACAAATCTGTTCTTCTTTTCCTGTTACTTCATTCACATTTTTAGCAACAAGACTAATAGATACATCATCTAGAGCACTACTTGTTTGTAGTGCTCTGTATAAGTAGAACAAACTGTAAACCCCATATTCTTGAGAAAAGTTTAAGTCATCTAAATCGTTGATTTCCTCAGCTGATATTGTTAAAAGATGAACAATGCGATTGATATTTATATCAGATAATTCTAGAAATAACCTCCTGTAATCCTCTTCTAGATTTCTAATAAAATACTTACCTTTAGACCCTTTTTCAAAGTAATCCCCTACCACAATTTCATATACATTATGACCATTTTCCTTCAAGCTTTGTATAACATCATGACTTGTAGAACGTCTGAAAACGATAACATTTTGTTTTTCAGATTTTTTGCTAGATAGTGGTTTATTCTCCCATTTAGTACTATAGTATTTGTTAGTTAACTCTTGCGTATTAATAGTGTCTGTTTTATCTTCCAACGCTAACCAACACCTACTATTCTTGAAGGGATAGGTAGGTAGTCGTACTGTTTTAACATTTGCATGAAATAATAAGTGGTTCCAATCTACTTCCTTTCCCTTTACATAATCACTACATAACTCACCTAATATTTCAAACCGTTTTTCTTTCGTTATTGAACGATCCATTTCTTCTATAGATAGCTTCTCTGTTGCCTGTGTTGAATTAATTCTATTAAAGTTATTTTCTTTCTGTTTAACGTTATGTTCACCATAAAAAACATTCGTTCCTTCTTGAAGCAAGCCATTATTTTCAAGATCTTTTAGCTGGGAAAGAAGTTCCCCCATCGTAGAGAAGATTATTGCTAACCGATTGCTATAATGGGTTCTTCTTACGTTTGCGGTAAAACAAAGACTGTCTAAATCGTTTACTTCCACATTTTCAAAAAACTGAATATACTTTTGGATATACGCCTTTATGTCCTCCTGATTTTTGGCCGAGATGGTAAAAACTCTCAAATCTTTTTCTTTGTTAATTGGATTTATATTCATTTCTTCTTTATGTTCCTCTATTAATACATGACAATTAGTTCCACTTAACCCAAACGAACTGACCCCTGCTCTTCTTACATCATCACTTTCCCAATAATTCAACTCATCGTTTACATATAACGCAGTATTTTCAAAGTTAATTTCCCGATTGGGTCTAGTGAAGTGCAAACTAGGTGGTATCTCTTTATACTTAGTTGAAAGTATTGTCTTGATTAATCCTGCAATTCCAGCTGCACTATCTAAGTGTCCAATATTTGACTTCACTGAACCAATTGCACAAAACTGATTTTTATTTGTATATCTTTTAAAAGCATTAGATAATCCTTCTACTTCTATAGGATCACCAAGTTTAGTACCAGTTCCATGTGCTTCTATATATCCTATTGTAGAAGGATCTATATCAGCATCTTGCCATGCCTTAGAAATGACATCTTCTTGAGATGATGGGCTAGGTGCAGTAATTCCCACTGAACCACCATCCTGATTTATGGAAGTACCTTTAATAACGGCAAATATATTATCATTTGATTTGAGCGCTTCGCTAAGAGGTTTTAGTAGTATTGCTGCTACTCCTTCACCCCCACCAGTACCATCTGAAGAATCATCAAACGTTTTTGTCCTATTATCTAGCGATTCAATTCCAAGTTTAATCTTTCTAATCGGTAATAAATGGGTTTGAACTCCACCGGCAATTGCCATCTCACATTCATTATTTCTTAATGCTTGACAAGCCAAATGCACACTTACTAGAGAAGAAGAACAAGCAGTGTTTACTAGCATACTTGGCCCTATCAAATCCAATAAATAGGATATCCTACTACCGATTATGGAAGTAAGATTCCCTGGTACCGAAATAGATAATGACTCAGGTTCTACTTCTTCTATCATCTTCTTGTAATCTGCATCATTACCATAGCCAACATATACACCTGTTCTAGTCCCTTTAATTCTACCATCGGCATAACCTGCACTTTCAATTGCTTCCCAGGCTACTTGGAGAAATAACCTTTGGTTTGGATCCATTAAACTTGCCTCTTTTGGAGAGATCCCAAAGAAATTATAATCAAAATAATCTATATTTTCTAAGTAGGCTCCTTCTTCAAAATCTATATTTTGATAATCTTTCCCTATTTTTTTATAGTAGTTGATAATGTCTTTTTTTCTGTTTGGTGGAATAGATCTAACGAAATCCATTCCTTTTCGCAAGTTCAACCAAAATTCTGTACTGTCTTTTGATTGGGGCAAATTTAAACCTATCCCAATGATCGCAATGTCTTTTGAAGAAACATTTATCCTTTTAGAATTTAAACGAGAATGTTTTTTTGTTGTTTTAATATCCTCAAATTTTAAAAATGACATTTACTTCACTTCTTTCTAAATACTCTGGGAAAATATCACTTACATTTGATTGTTCTATAACACTTCTAACTTTCCCATACCTTTTTTCAACTGATAGTTTTTTTGTAGTGAGTATGGTGTCTAGTAGTTCTAAACATTCATTCATTTCATCTATTGTTGGCATAGTACCACTTTCATCTAATTGGAACTGTATTTCTTTTATTCTATTGTAAGGAGTGATAACACCTTTAAAATACGCTTCTTCATCAAAGTTGGAATTACGAGTAGTAATCGCAACTCTTAAGCATCTTGTGACTAGAGAAACTTTATTTTTTCCATCTACATGTTCCACATTATTTAAATCACCCAGTAACACTTCTTTAAGTAACCGTTTGTCCTTATTTTGATTAAAGGAAAATGCTCGAACTTTTTTAGTTCTTTGCTCATTTTTGTAAAGATTTGTTAATATACTTTGAGGCGCCATTTCAATTACTGCATCTATATCTTCCGTTTCAATATAGTCCATTGTTTGTTTCCACTGAACAGGAAATACTAATTGTTTCGTTAAGTTATCGATTATTTGGGAAGGACCCTCATATAATTCTACATTCACATTCGAGAGGACTGGGTATTTAAAATTGTGAAATGTATATTGTTTTAATTGTGATTTAAATTCTACAGCTGCCTCTTTCATGATATGGCCATGAAAAGGAGCCCCTGTTAAAATAGGGGTAATTGATGCTCCTGCCTTTAACAGATTATCCTCTACCTTTAAAATAGCTTCTTGATGGCCCGATATTGCAACTTGATTTGCTGAATTAACACAAGCTATTTGAACTATTTGACCCTCACCAGAAATTTTTTCACACTCTGATTGCACCAGGTCAATATTAGTATTATCAACTATTGTCATTCCTGCCTTTTCATTTAACGCTATCTTTTCTGCTAATCTACTCCTATTCTTTATAATGGTTAAGGTGTCAGAGAAATCAATGGCTCCGCTACATGTAAGTGCTGAAAATTCGCCTAAACTATGACCAGCGAGTAATGACGGTTCAACTTCAAAGTTTTCCATGAAGACTCTAAACGCTGCAACACTTGTAGTAAGAATACCTGGAAGCATATTTTCTAAACTATTTAATTCACTTAGACGACCTTCAAAACAAATTCTATTCAAATCATACCCTAATGTATCGTTAGCTTCTTCAAACGTTTCTTGGGCAATTTTGTGTGATTCATACAGACTTTTACCCATTTCAATATACTGTGAACCCTGACCTGGAAATAGTATTGCTACTTTCATTTACATCACCTCTTCGGTATCTTTTTCACTTATCTTTATATCGATATACTGAGGAAAAGGCTGAATAAAAGATAAATCATTATGGAGTATTATTTTATTATCTTCTTTTGCTACTTCTTTAAAACCCGAGAATTTATAGGTAATAAACATCATTCTATTGACCTTGTTCTCTACAAACTCAGCTTCTACAGTGACCGAATTTTCTTTTGCTAACTTCATAATATAAGTCATTAATACCGTACCAATTCCTCTCGACATTACTCGACAAGACATTAATAGGAGTTTAATTGTCCATTTTGTTTCACTACACTTTATTAAAGCAAGTCCAGTTTTCCCATAATCACCATATTTATCTCTTAAATCCACTATAAATAACTTGTGATTATCCGACTTTCTAAGATAATCAAGTTCTTCATATGAATAGGTATAGCCTGTAGAGTTTAACTGATTAGTCCTCACCGTTAATTCCTCTGCTCTTTGAAGATCTCCCTCTTCCACTGTACCGATAGCTAATTTCATCTGAAGTCCAGCTAAAAATTCTTCTTCTGTGCCCTTAAAATTACGTTCTTCTTCCTTTCTAATCTTATCTTGCTTATACATTAAACGCCTTTTTTTAGAGTCTTCTGTTATAAACCTAGGAATAAATTTCTGATTTTCAAGGATATTGTCTATTTCCGTAGCATTCAAGCAGGTCACTTCTGATATATTGTACTTAACTTCATCTAATTCGAATTGTTGATCATCAATGAAGGCTATTGTATCAATATTAATATTTAATTCTTCTGCAATTTTGTTTATCGACTCAGATTTTGAATTCCAATGAATTTGAGGATATAAAAAGTATTCACTGATTCCTAACTCCTCAATTTTTTCCATCGCCATTGTATAATCATTTTTACTCGCAATAGATTGCAGAATTCCTCTCTCATCTAACTTTTTTATAATACTAATCACTTTAGGATTTATTTCAACATGTGAGTCTTCTATAAGTGTTCCATTCCAGAGCGTATTATCTAAATCCCATACAAGACATTTTATTTTTTTTGAAGAAAGCTTTTCTTGTGTCATTAAAATTCCACCCTTTCGCATTCCTTGCTCAATTTTCTCTTAATACAAAGAGTCAGCAATGATAATTTCATGAATTTGATTAGAGCCTTCAATTATTTCCATTATTTTTGCGTCTCTAAAAAACCGTTCAACTCTATTTTCTCCATTACATCCATTAGCACCGTGAATTTGTACACCATAGTCCGATGCTTTTCTTGCCATTTTAGAGGAAGCATACTTTGCGTGCCAAGTCGCCATTATTGATGACGGATCTTTCATATCTAGTAAATATCCAGCTTGGTAACAAAGTAGTTTTGCAGCATTTATCTCAACTGCCATCTCGGTTAACATTTTCTTAATTAACTGATGCTCATATATTGGCTTTTTAAATTGCATTCTTTTTTTTGAATATAATAATGAATCACTCAAACATGATTCTCCAATACCTATACAACCCCAAGCTACTGTGTATCTACCAAAATCTAAACAATTAGGTACGATATAACGTAGCCCTGCGCCAATTGGACCCAAAATATTCTCTTTACTAACTTTACATTGATTAAACATTAATTTAGCAAGCATAGAACCTCTAGTTCCAATCATATTTTTAATAGGTTCAATTTCAAGTCCTTCTGTTTCTCTTTCAACTAACAGTGCTGTGGGTTCTCCATTTAACATTACAAATACTAAAAACACATCCGCGATTTGACCGAAAGTAATCCAATTTTTTACACCCGTTAACATGAGTTCAGATTTATTTTCTAAAATAATAGCTTCTGTTTCAATTTCATTTACATTGCTACCAGCTTTTGGTTCTGTTAAGGCAAACGCAGCAATTTTCTCACCATTTGCTAACTCTGGGAGCCATTTGTTTTTTTGTTTCGAATTCCCCCAATTATGTATAGCTTGTGAAACCATTCCATGTACTGTTAATAGGCTTCGAATGGATGAGCAAGTTTTACCTACTTCTTCATTTAAGATTCCAATTTTTATGTAGTCATGATCCAAACCTCCATATTCTAATGGAATGATTGAATTTAAGAAGTTCTTTTCTGCTAGCTTACTAAAAATTTCTAGTGGTACTCTTTGTTCATCGTCTATTGATTTAGCCATGTTTTCTGTAATTATTTGGTTCATTTCATCTCTTACTGTTCTTTGATATTCCTTGTGCTCCTCACTTAATTCAAGAATCATATCTACACCTCTACAGTTATTTTTCACGAATACCTATGGATAAACCTTTATGTATTCTGTTAAAGTAATACACATTGATTAAAAATAGAAAATGATAGTAGGAAACTCTGTTTCCTACAAATTAAAAGAGAAACGGCATGATTAACAAGCCGTTTCTCTTTTTTAGAGATTATTTACTTTTTTTCTATCAACTAGTGAAGCGATTTTATTAATAGTTCGGAAATTGTTTAAGTCCAATTCAGTATTATCAACTTGAATAGAAAACTCTTTTTCTAAAAATAACACTAATTGCATAGCGAATAAGGAATTGATAAAGCCTGCTTCAAAGATATCTTCATCATCTGAAAGTTCATATTCTCTAAAAAAGCGGCTTAAAAACGATCTGATCTTATCTTTATTACTTTCCATTAAATTATCCCCTTTTCTTTACACAGTAATTAATGTATCAGTATAGTAGTCGTAAAAACCTTTCCCTGATTTTCTTCCTAATTGCCCTGCATATACCATCTTTCTTAGTAAAGGGCAACATCTAAATTTAGGATCTTGGTAAGACTCTACAAGAATATCTAATGAATTGACTACAGTATCTAAACCAATTAAGTCGGCAGTCTCAAGAGGACCCATTTTGTGACCATAGCATTTCTTAAAGATATCATCTACTTCTTTCGGAGATGCCACTTGATCTTGGACTATAAAAGCTGCCTCATTCATAAATAAATGAGAAACTCTATTTGATACAAAACCAGGATAGTCATTTACTAAAATAGCTTCCTTATCTAATCTATCTAATAACTTTTTTGTTTTTAATATAGTTTCTTCAGATGTATGATATCCTTTTATTACCTCCACCGCTCGTTTGAATGAAACGGGGTTCATAAAATGGACACCGATAACTTTTGAAGGATCAGACATTAAGGAAGCTAACTGAGTTACTGATATACATGAGGTATTTGCTAAAAAAGTTGCGTCTTGACAAATAGAATCAAGCTTTTGATAGATTTCTTTCTTAATGTCCCAAACTTCAGAAGCATTTTCAATAATATATTCTGCATTTTCTATTACTTCATAATTAGTAGCAAATTGTATATTATCGATTATTCTATCAATATCACTATTGCTATTTTTCATAAATCCTTGAAAACGTTCTGTATTGCTAATTCTTTCTTTCGATAAGTTTAAAATATCTTCAGATATATCGATTAAAATAACCTTGTATCCTGCTTTTGCTAGAGCATGAGCCACTCCAGAACCCATAATTCCTGCACCAATTACTCCAATATTACTCATTATCGTCCACCTAAACTTTCCATTATTAACTTTTCGCATATAATTTCTATTAATTGAACATAATCATTAAAGAAGCTTTCTACTTTATCCGTTAATAGTTTGTTTTCATTATATTCACATAATAGTTTTATGGCATCTCCACTATGTTCCATTGATACAATTATGTCAAAAAACCCCAATAAATTCCGATGAATGTATTCCCGCGATTTTTTTCTATAAATGAAAGGTAAAATTTCATTAAACTCTTTAGAAACCTGAAGTTTATTCAACCTTTCTAACTGATTAGAGGTTGCACTATTGGGGTCTCCATTTAGTTGTTTGTCCGCCATATTAAATAATTCAATAAAGTCACTTAATCTAGTAAGATTTATTTCCACAGTTTCTATTAAATTATCGTTCATAAGTACTTGTACACTTACGTTGTTAGAAGGAGAAATTTGGTCGATACTATAACCAAATATGGATACTAATATTTTCTCCCAAACTATACTTTCTCTCTTTGCTAATTCAAAGAGAACTCTTGTAACATCTTCAGATAAATAATATTCAAAATAAACCTTATCATTATTTTCCTGTGTCGTTACCAAGAATTCATTTTCGACTTTTATTGGAGTAATGGTTGGTATTCCCTTTTCTTTCTCCTTCGCTTCAAAATAGGTTGTCAAACTTTCAATAGTCGGATATGAGAACAAATCTGTTATGGATACTTTATAAGGTAGTTTCTCCTCAATCATAGCTTGTAATTTGATGATTTTCAGTGAATTACCACCTACATCAAAGAAATGATCATGTATACCTATTTTCTTCCCTAATAATTCTTCCCATACTTCTAATAATCTCTTTTGTAGTTTAGTTACTGGAGATACTTTATTGTGGGAACCGTCAGTTTTTTCAGGCAAATCTCTTAGTAAAGCTCTATTTATTTTCCCATTAGAATTTAGTGGTAGACGATCTACAATATTGATACTACTTGGAACCATATAGCTAGGAAGTGTCTGATTAAGTTTTGATTTAATGTCCGCTTGGTTGAGGAGAATGTCACCGGTTACATAAGCAGATAAGAATAGATCGCCAGATTTATCCCGCTTCGATACTACCACCGCTTCGTGAATGTCTTTATTTAAAAGTAATTTACTTTCAATTTCACCAAGTTCTATTCTGTATCCTCTTAATTTGACTTGGAAATCTTTCCTACCTATATACTTTATATTTCCATCTGGCATCCATTCGACAAGATCTCCTGTCTTATACATTACCTCTTCTCTAAATGGATTAGGTACAAACTGAGCATTTGTTAATTCAGGTTGATTAATGTAACCTATTGAAACTCCTGCCCCAGAAATATATAATTCTCCAACAACCCCGATCGGAACAACGTTCATGCTATCATCCAAAATGTATAGCTTTGTATTATCAATGGGTTTACCGATTGGAATACTAGCTAACGTATCTTTTCTCGAATAGTTATAATATGTAACATCTATAGTCGCTTCAGTAGGTCCATATAAATTAACTAGATTAACCTCATTTAACGTATTAAAAACTCGATTAAATTTCTCCACATGGTTTACCTTTATGGCCTCTCCACTTAGATAAATATACTTTAAAGACTTTAGTCGGTTAATTTGTTTATTTTTTTCAACAAAAGTTAAAAATTCATTAAACATAGAAGGTACAAAATGTATGTGACTAACCTTATTCGTTTCTATTGCATTTATAATTTTTTCAGGATTTCTTTCCTCTCCTGAAGGTAACATACAAACACTTGCTCCATTAAAATACCACCAAAATAGTTCCCATACAGACACATCAAAAGTAGTTGGGGTCTTCTGTAGAATAACATCCTCTGAATTTAGTTGATATGCTTTTTGCATCCAATTAATTCTGTTTATTACAGATCTATGTTCAATCATTACACCTTTAGGATTACCCGTGGAACCAGAAGTATATAAAATATACGCTAAATTGGTTGACTCAACCAATAAGCCTAAATTTTCACTACTATAGTTTAAATACCTCTCATCTTTTATTGGCAAACTTATGGCTTTTAAGTCAGCATGCAGGTTCTGTTTTACGGTTTCACTAACAAGAAGTAATTCCATATTACTATCATGAAGTATAGCTTTCTTTCTTTCTATAGGATCTAAATCATTTAAAGGGAGATAAGCGGACCCTGTTTTCAATATCGCGAAGATTCCAACTATTAATTCTACTGATCTCTCAGCCATAATACCAATTACCGGATTCTTTGATTGACTTTTTTCTAGGATTACCCTAGCTAGTCTATTCGCCATGTTATTTAATTCTTTATAGGTTACTTTTTTATTTTGATAAGTAACCGCTATTTCATTTGGCCTGTTTAAAACTTGATCTTCGAACCAATCATGTATTGTTATATCAGGGTATTGTTCATCTGTCTGATTGAAATCTTGAAAAATTAATTTCCTTTCATTAGTTGAAAGCATTTCAATATCATTTATACTTTTGTTCGTATCCAAAAGTATTTCATTTAATATATTCATAAAATGATTCAACAGTTGTTTAGCCATATAATCATTAAAGAAATGACTATTATAAAGTAAATTTAATTCTATATCGTCCTCTAATAAAGAGATTCTGAGGGTTAAATCATAGTTAGTAGTTTCATAACTAGAGTAAGACAAGATTTTACTATCCAATAAAAGGTTAGTTTCTATGCCCTTCCTTTCAAAAGGGTAATTTTCAATTACAACAATCGAATTAAATAAAGAATCTTTATGATTAATCTCACTAACTTCTTTGATATCTAGTAATGAAACCCATTCATAATCTTTTCTTTCTATAATCATGTTATTAACTGATTTGAGGCTACTTAACAGAGTAGTAGATGAATCAAAGTCGATTCTTAATGGAACAGTATTTATAAATAAACCAACCATATTTTCTATTCCTCTAATACTAGGGGGACGTCCTGAGATTGTTGTGCCGAATACTATATCATTTTTTTGACTATACCGCTGTAGTAGTATCCCCCATGCTAGATAAAGGGGAGAAGCCATTGTAAGATCATTTAACTTTGAGAAGTTATTTAACTTTTTTTTAAATTCTTCCTGTAATAATAGCGTATGAGTAAGCTGCTGATTTACAGAATATCTATTAGCATTTTTTTCTGAAATTGCAAGAGTTGTAGTCTCATGAAACCCTTTTAAATATGTTTCCCAGTAATTTAAATTACTCTCTTTATTTTGTTCTTGAACCCACTTAATGTATTCCTTGTAATCCGTTTTACTATTTCTATAGTTTGGAGAAGATTTTCCATTTATTAAATGATTATATGCTTCAAAAAACTCTTTGAAAATCAAACTGTTACTCCAACCATCGTATAGAATGTGATGATTGGAAATAATCATTTCATATATATTGCTTGAAATTTTACATAAAATCACTTTAAATGGATCTTTCGTTAAATCTATTTGTCTGTTTTTATTTGTTTCTTTTGTTTTTTCCACAGAAAATAGAGCTTCTTCTTTGTTCTTATCGGAGAAATCATAGTAGTCAAAAATTAGTTCTTTACTTTTCAAAACGATTTGTATGGGAGTATTAACATTCTCCCACATATATACTGTTCGTAAAACTTCATTCGTACTAATTACTTCCTCCCAAGCCTTCTTAAAAATTACTAAATCAAATACTCCTGATAATTTAAGTGTAAATAGATTTTGATATAAACCGTTTTCTCCAGAACTAAGATGGTGAAATAATATTCCTTTTTGTAAGGGAGTTAATGCTAAAATATCTTCAACATTCTCTTTTGTAATTAATTTAGCCAATATGTAAATCCTCCTTACACATTTTTGGAAGTTTCATCACGATATTCTTGTATAATTTTTTGTACAAAACTAATTACATCATTTGTATTATCAAAAATGAAAAAGTGCCCCCCGGAAACAAAGTGAAACTTACACTTTTTTAAAGTCAATTGTTCCCACAGTAATAGGTTATTGTACTCTTTCTTTATTTCGTTATCTGATGATCCATTTAAAATAAATAAATCAATGTTTAAAGGTTTAATATTATCCCTCGGATAAGTTTCAAGTAATCGAATATCATTTCTTAAAATAGGTAGGAATATTTCTCTTAAATGTTTATCCTCAATCAGTTCTTCAGGCACTTCTCCAAATTCGTTTACCTTCATTATAAATTCAAAATCTGGTAATGAATGAATGATTTCTTTTCTTGGAATTTGAGGAGGTAACCCCCCTGAAAGAATCAGAGCCCTTGGTAGCCGATCATTATTACTAGTTAATCTTTCCGCTAATTTAAAAGCCAATAAACTACCAAAGCTGTGTCCCACAATGATATATGGCTCATCGTTTAGCAAGTTAAGAATATTGATGTAAATATCCTCAATAGCATCTTCTAAACTTGCATAATGCTCTATGTTATTCCGCTTTCCTCGACCAGCAAGTTCTAATGGAATAATATCTATATCTTTCATGGTTAAATATTTTGTCCAACTATAATATCTATTAGCTGAAGCACCTGCATGAGGTAAACAAAACAGTTTCATTATCTTCTCCTCTTAAATCAAATATTTTTACGACTCAAAAATGACTATTTGCTCATTGGATTTTGTGTATAAATCTATTAACTACACTTGTTTCTGTATAAAAATTAAATTTCTCAGGAAACTCCTTAGTTCTCCTACATACTGTTAAACTATATAAAGGATGAATATTATATAGTTTTAAAAAGAACTTTTCATCTTTAAAAAGCACACGAGAATTCTCATAACATTCATCAAATTCTATACAAAAGGAATCTAAAGGAATAGAGAGGCCCCTGCCTATCGCTTTTACATAGCTTTCTTTAGCTGTCCATATATTATAGAAATACCTTAACCTCCTTGCTTTATCAAGCTTCATCAACTTATCTACCTCTTTTTTATGAAAGAAACGCTCTGCTATGGTCAAGTCGATAGGTGTAATCTTTTCTACATCTATGCCAATCGGTTGATAATCAAAAGCACACACTATCCATTTACCAGAGTGAGAAATATTAAAATGAATATCATTATAGTGGTTAATAAATGGTTTTCCATACTGATTATATTTAAAAGAAATATCCTCATTAGGAATACCTTTTTGAATCAAGATATTTCTAATTAGCAATTCAGAGACTAAACTTCTTCTCTTATCATTATCATTCTTATATCTGAAAATTTTGTTTTTTCTTTCTTGAGATACATTCTTTGTAAGTTCCTCTAGTTTTTTTGAATACACAATATCTTCAACAAGGCTGACTGCGAAAAGTTCCATATTTAGACATAGCTCCGCCCTTTCATGCAGCTAATTAAAGCCTGCACTACAAATTTGAATATCTAGCCTAAAAAAAATTAATGAGCCGAAACATCAATTAATTTTTTTATTAGCATTTTATGATTATATAACAAATAATAACACAAAATGACATAAAATAACAAAAATTTCTATGAAATTAATTTTTTTGTAACCTTTATAATATTTAACTAAAGTCACAACTCAGATTAGCACCCAAAAATTAGGGTTTTAATAATTTGAAAAAACCATTTTAAAATTAATTTAGTGTGTATTTTTGTTTCACAAAGAAATTTTGCCCCCCTCCGTCTTATACGATAACTGGGGCCGTCTTTTTGATGTATTTCCTACATCTTTTTAATTTTTGAGCGATTAATTAGGCAAATATACAAATTTTTGAGCGCACTCGTCCCCTGACAAGTAAATGCTCTAGTTGATATACCCATTTTAATACAGATGGAACGCCGTCAACACCTGCAAGATAGTTGGATAATTCTTGATGTCTTTCTGTACCGAATTTGGCAAGTATTTGGTTTGTTCGTCGTTTGTTTTTACTAAAGGAAATGTGGTAAGCCTTTTTCTGTTCTTTCACTTGGCATTGTTTTAATAATGGGCACTGCTGAAAATGTTCTTTATAAAACTTGGCTGAGTAAATCTCTTTTTCTGAATCATAGATAGACAAAGATGACTTGTAACCTTGTGAACATTCTATTATCTTACGTGTTTCAGGATCAATTTTAAATTGATCCATACCAATATAATCATCCGAAACCGTTCGACCTGTTATTTGAGAAAAGTTTATTTCAAGGACTTTTTCTTCCACCTATTTTACGATCTCTTGTCGGTAGTAAGCACCATCAACAGCTAATGTGTCTACTTCGTTTCCGAGAGGATGATTCTTGACGAAATTCTCACCCAAGGGCGCCACTATGTGTGTTTTCTTTCAAGTCGGCATGTATATATAATAAGGCCCATTTCTTTTTCAGGGGTTTATACTTCTACAAAGTTCAAGCTGTTTCCTATGTGCTTTTCGCCAGCCTTACTTCGAAGGATTGCGTCTAGGCTAGATGGGTTTTGAGGAATTTGAGGAGATAACTTTGCACCTTCAATAGGAACAACGACGACATCTTCTATTTCAATAGATTGTTCTTGGTGAAGACGTGAAAGATGTTCAAGACTAATAGAATCTATAGCTACCGAAATAGTTTTTACTAACTGGTATAATTCATGATCCTGCTGGATAAGGGATTCCAGTTTAGAGCTTTCTTCTTTTGATTTGGTTTTGTGTCGATGTCCTTTTTCAAGGTACCCAAATAGGATTCGGGAATTTCCAAATCCATCATTTTACTTAGTTCTCTTACCATATTGCGAATCATGGTATATACGAGTTCGATACGCGTCATATTTTCGCAGGAACTATCAGTCATATTGGAATCCATTCGTGCCATGGACTTATTTAAAGAGAGAAACTCCACAATCGATTCCATTTCTTGTTAGAGAAGATCTTCACCAGTTTGGAGTTCATGTTCAACAAGGTAACATCTGAAGTTAGATAGGGTATTGATACATAGACGACCTTTAGTAGAGTTTGCTTCCAGATTTAAAACATACTGAAATCGATGATCAAAGTAAAGCGATCCAATCAATTCCTCACCAAAGAGTAAATTCTCTTGTTTGAGAGAAGTAAACTAACCAATACGTTGACTGGCTTGTTTGGACAACTTCCCTTATCACTATACAAAACTGAAAACCGCTCTTAACTAATCTGTGTAAATATTAAGCGATAGAAATCATCTGCCCAACTTTTTCAGCGTATCCATAATATGATCTGGAAATGTTTGGTCTGGATCAAGGATTGTTTTTTGAGTGTCTTTATTTCCTTGCCTTAGCATGATCTAACCTCCAACATAGAATATCTATTTCTATTAAAACAGGTTAGTTAATCTAGTTGCAGGAAATTTGGACCTTTTTGGGTGCTAATTATAATTCAAAGATTTTTAATACCTACCATAAAACAAAATGGGCCGATATATTTACATAATTAGACACGTATATAATCGAATGCACTTCCTATAAACCCCTAGTTCAAATTTTAAAAATTACCATTCCAAGAGCGCTATTCAATGTTTTTTAGTAAGTAATTCTATATTTCTTTTACTAAAAACCTATTAATTACGAAATATCTAGTCTCGTCTATTATTTTGAAAGTAAATTTCTCTCTAAATAAAAAGTTGATATTTTTGAATTTTTAAAATCATCATTGAACAAGAAATTATTTTACTATATACTGGTAGTCTGATACATAAAATTAAAAAGAGATTTTTAGATTAGGAGGGAATTGTATTGACAAAAAATGGAGATAGTGCACTTCAAAATGAATTAAACTACGTATTTACGATAGATTGTGATGATATTTACTTAAGGGAATTTACTATTGGTGATGTAGATGATATTTATTCCATTTCCAATCAACCCGAAGTTTCAAAGTATTTGCCTGATTGGAAGTCAACGAGAGAGAACAGGTTAGACTGGGTAACGAATTATGAAATACCAGATAATAAAAAATTCTTAGAAGCTGCCTCTGGTACGCCGAAAATCGAAGAGCATTTTTTAAAACTGGGCATTATCTTAAAGGATACAGATGAATTTATTGGCTGGTGCTGCACTGGTATAAAAGATGAATTACCTTCTCCTAACCGAGAAATTATGTATGCTGTATCAAAGCACTTTCAAAATAAAGGTTATGCAACAAAAGCAGCGAAAGGTCTTATCAGTTATTTATTTAATAAAACAAATGTTGAGGTCCTTAATACAGTTGCACTTACTGAAAATCAAAGTTCAAATAAGGTTATTGAAAAGTGCGGATTTAGCTTTATAGGTAATGTGAATATCGATGGTGAGTTATACAATCATTACAAATTGACTAAAAATGAATGGTAGATGCCCCATACCTATCGACCTAATATCTTTGGACCCCAATAAATCCAAAAAGCCACTCCTAAATTAGAGTGGCTTCCTTCTATTTATGCATTTTGTAATTGTCCTTCTTCACGATCCATTACTTTTCTAAGCACAATTGTTTGTAGCATTGTAAATATGTTACCTGTAATCCAGTACAATACAAGTCCTGATGGCGCCGCAAATCCCATAAATAAAATCATTGCTGGCATCATGAACTGTTGCACTTTCAGCATTTGAACTTGCTCTCCAGGTGTCACATTTGACTGCATAACCTTCATTTGAATAAATGTTGCTAGCGCTGCAAGAATCGGTAAAATATGATACGGATCTGCATGTCCTAAGTTTACCCATAAAAATGAAGATGTACGAATCTCTTCAGTCCTGCTAATCGCATAATACAATGCTGAAAAAATCGGCATTTGTATTAGAAGTGGCAAGCAACCAGCCAAAGGATTCCACCCGCCTGTTTTCATTAGTTCTGACATTTCTTTTTGATATTTTTTTTGTTTTTCAATATCTTTGCTTACATCACCATGTTTTTCTTTCAACTTTTGCATCTGTGGCTGCATTTTTTTCATTTTCATTTGACTACGATATTGCGAAACAGCTAATGGGATCATTGCTGAGCGAACCAAAAGCGTAATAATAATAATCGCAATCCCAAAGCTTCCACCAGGTACATGATGAGCAACAAATTGAAGCATAAGCGAAATTGGATAAACAAAATAGTGATCCCAAACCCCCGTACTATGTGCATCAATTGGTGCCGTACTGCTACAACCAGATAAAACAAAAACAAGTAATAATGATAAACTAACGAGCACAGCTCGGTATGATTTTAACATGCTTATTCCTCCAATGTTTCGTAATTAGTTAGCGAAACATTGGTGTATACGGACCGACCTCGTCACTCTCTCCGCTCGATTCTTGTCTGCGAACCGAACGAACCATTCCATATTTATAGAAGATAGAGAAAAGCGGGATATTCCCTATACGCTCTTCACACGTATCAACTATCGCGAAAGCTTTTTGTCTACCGCTTGATGTTTGTTGGCGTACAAAGCGAGAAACATTAGCGAGAAAAAAGACTTCTAATAAACAGAATGCTGTCGTTACAAAAGTTATATATAGAATTGCATCTTGCAATAAAAATTCCATTGCTTCACATCCTTAATGAGCTCATTGTAGCACATTCTCCAAACGTTCTCTATTTCCTTTTATTTTCAAATAAATGTTTTGCATATTTTCTCACAAAAATGATACAGAAAACCATTGTATTCGTTTTCTTTAGTATATTCACACATATAACTGAATAGGTTTGATTTTTTAGAAATTTATAAAATTTTTGTATTATAATAAAACGGTTGCCAGTTTTTGAAAAAAGCATTATTCTCTTCTTGTAATCAAAAATGAATATGGAGATGAAACATACTATGGGTCAATTAGGAGACGCCGATTACGTTCCCGACACCGCCTTTTTATCCTTCCCAGCAGCTAGAACATTTCATTTAGAATTTGTAATACAGTTGATTGTTATTTTTATAGCTTCCATTTTGTATGCTATTTCAATGAATATGTTTTTTATCCCGCATAATATGATTAGCGGTGGTTTCGCTGGAGTTGGGATGATTATCGGTTATTTAATGCATTATAATATCGGTGCACTTATCTTTTTACTAAATATCCCTCTTCTCATTTTAAGTCACTTTTACTTAGGAAAGAAGACAACCTTTTTAACAGCGTATTTCGTGGCTGTATCATCACTTGCCATGAACATTATCCCAGTACATCAAGTATCAGATGATATTTTACTTTCTTCTGTATTTGGTGGTGTCATCTGTGGTGCAGCCTCAGGGATTATATTCCGATTTGCTTCTTCAACAGGTGGTTTTGATGTTGTTGGATTGATTGTAGCGAAATATAAAGACATTTCGATTGGTGCTATTATTTTTGGCTTCAACTTAATCTTACTTGTTGTCGCTGGCTTTATTTTCGGATGGGATATTACACTGTACACATTAATTAGTCGTTTTGTTGTCAGCAAAGTAATTGATGCTGTACATACAAAACACATTAAATTAACGATAATGACAATTACAGAAAAAGGCGAGGAAATTAAAAGCGCACTACTGCATCACGGCATACGTGGTGTAACGATGGTAGACGCTGTCGGCGGCTATACCAACCATAAGAAAAAAATGATTTACACTGTCGTAACCCGTTACGAATTAGGAGAAATAAAGCGTATCATTCGTCATGTAGACAATCATGCGTTTATGAATATTACAGAAACCGTTGAAATCGTTGGACGTTTCAAACGTATATAAGAAAGCGCAAGGAATTCGAATTCCTTGCGCTTTTATTTTTACACTCATTGTAAAATCAGATAATTCTATTATTATTATTAAGCTAAATATGTTATAATACAATAAGACTCACAAAAAAGAATGTATAGACTTGGGAGTTTCTCTTACTTGTATAAGCAAAAAGAAACGAGAAGTCGGGTATATCTCAAGTGCAAGTTTACGTAATAACGAATCATTTTCGCATCATACAAGAAACGGTTCAAAGTGACCAATTATCTTAATTATTCTTCATTACTCTAAAAAAGATACGTACAACTAAAATTTACTTCTATTACTATACCTACCTTTTTGACTTCCAAATCATCTTATTACATAAGGAGATGAACATATGAATCAACATATACGGTACATGGTAGCTGTCCTGTTTGCTCTTATCGGTGGCATGATTTGCTTCTGGACAAACATTCAGCTTGGAGAACATATCATTTTTAATGGAATCGAATCACTTGTAAGCGCTTCAATATTAGGCGGATACATTTTCTTCCTCTTTAATCCAGAAGAAAATGCTCAAAAAACAATGTTATTAACAATGATCGGAATCGTTGGAGGATGTATTTCCTTCTCAATGACGAATTACACATTACCATTACAATTAAGCTCAGCTTTCTTCCACGGTCTTTGGACTTGGTTTATCGCATTTTGCTTAGCAGATGTGTTTAACCTATTACAAGACCCTGAAGAAGAAAATGGTCGAGGGATCGAGAGCAACTCTTAATACAAAAGAGGCTGGAAGATGAATCTTCCAGCCTCTTTTTGCAATATATCGACCGTTCCACAAAATACGACACGCCTTGATCCTCACCATTCACTATATCAAGCTATATAAAATTATATATAGAAAAGAGGATATCTTACTCAGCGTAAGATATCCTCTAGATTACGAGTTTCTTTTGCAAAAGCTGGAACCATTCTCGTTCTAATTGTAAATAACCGACTCCACTCTTTTCAGCATTCTTTAACTCACTTTCTGCCTTCTTCATATATGTATGAAAGGATTCCGCATCCTTCTCTAAATATTTTAAGATTGCATGTGTACGGTAATACCCATGCGGGTCCAATTTTGTTATAGCCTTCGCGTGCTGCTTCATATCTTGTAAAGAAACATCGTCCATATCATATAGCACTTTATATAACAAATACCAGCTATGAAAACCACCAACAAAATATTTATTTTCTTTTGTAACAGGTATTTGTAAAACTTGTTCTAGGCAAACGATCCCTGTTTCCATTCCTTCTCTATCACATCGCGAATAAAACGTGAGCATAAGATCACTCAGTACTTCTCTTACCTCTTCATCGCCCTTTATTTTTTCTTCACTTATTTCTACTAACTTTTCGTCCCAATCTTTTGGCCGCTTGAAGCTCCACAACTCGCTAGATACTTGAATACTATGTAAATGCTGCTGCGCCTTTTCATCACCTTTAATTAAGATTAAAAATTGTTTGCCATCACTAAGCATAATTCCCTTCATTGGAATCACTGTAGCTAAAAAGATTGCTAAATGTAATACAGAAAAATATAAAAGAAATTGGTAGTAGCTCACCATGTATACATAACCAGCTAACAAACCGCACACCAAACTTGTTATCGGTCCACCTAGCGTCATCCATGCCCATTTCTTTGAAAGATTTGGTGTATGTATAGACGGAGGTAACAACATAGCTACGCCTCCAAAATACAACCACAATTTATTTTCTCTTATCCGTATTTTCTCTCCCTCTTTTTGGATAGTAATAGGGCCTGCTACCATAAATTTAAACTTCAAACCATTTAGCAAACCAAAAATAACATGCCCAAGTTCATGAATTGCAAGAACAAGTACTCCAATAAGCAGTACTCCCCATATTTCCATAAATCCTTGCATTTTTTCTGGTCTGATCCATCCATATATAACTGAACAAACAAAAGCAATAACTATAGAAAAAACTGGCCTTTTCAAAATATCCACCTTGTTTCTCCCCTCAGTAATCTTTAACATTAATAAATCATTTTCTTATGCATTTCATACATGTATTTCCCAATATGCAATACCCATACAAATGAAATCATACCAATAAAGAAGAAACCTTCTCCCGTCCAAAGTGTATAAATAATCGCAGCCAACCATACGCATACAAGAACAATATTTGTAGATTGATAAGCTCGATACCCTGCTTCATGAACGATGTGAGTTTGTCCTTCATCTGCATTTTTTGCCCACATCTCAAGTGATTGTGAATATGTTACGCTCTGTTCTGGATACAGTGCGTTGTATCGATTTTTCATAATAACGCCTAATAAGATAACGACAATGATTCCTACTGAAGATGCAATTACATTTCCAACTTCAAATAATGACATTGTATTTGTTATATAAGAGTGATAGCAAGATATGTATGCATAAACTCCCCAAGACGGTATAATGATTTCACTTGCACGTAAATAAATTAATTGTGCTCCTAACCGTCTACCTAGAATGCTTTCCTCTTCATCACGTAATTTATTTAAGAAACGTGTCGTTTTCCAAATTCGATACATAATCCCTACGGCAAATAAAATAAGCGCAATGATTACTAAATAACTAGGCGCAGGTACTATTCTTCGTCCTGGTACAAAAGCATCCGCTAATATAAAACCAACACCAAAACCACCCATCATAGCCATTAAAATCTTCAAAATCGTAAACAAATTCCCTTTCTTTTTACTTCTCATCGTCCTTTTCCCCCTCTACTAATGTAAATATCTCCTCCACCGGTACTCCAAAAACATGCGCAATCTTCAGCGACAAAACAATTGAAGGCGCATAATCTCCGCGCTCAATTAAGCTAATCGTCTGCCGCGATGAATCAATTACTTTCCCTAAATCATCCTGTGACATTCGATGCTTTGCTCGAAATTCTCTCACTCGATTTTGAAGCTTCATATTCGACCTCTTTTTCGTTTATTTAATTAAAATTGTAAATAATATCCTCATAGTTGTCAATTATCATTGTCATTTTGACATTAATGTATGTCAAAATGACTCTATAAAACAAACTTTTACATGAAACTTAAAAGGAAAATAAAAAAGGCAGTGCCTATCAGCACTACCTCTTCCAATTTCCGACATAGAATGGATTCCATATTAATTTGCACTTTGTACAAATACGCGTTTTAATTGTTTGCGGAAACGAACTCCTAACGTAATTGCTACAATAACAATCACTCCAAAGATAATTTTCCCAATGTGTTGTCCAAGTACTCCAAATATATCATGTAAGTTTCCACCTAACCAATAGCCACCGATTAAGAAGAAAGATACCCAGAATAGAGCACCAGAGTAAATCGTTATAGCAAAGCGACGGAATGGTAAATTAATAATGCCTGCAAAGTATCCAGTAAAATGGCGTACACCTGGAATAAAGAATCCGATAAAAATAAGGAAGTATCCATATTTATCAAACCACATTCTCGTTAAATCAATTTTTCTTTGCGTTAAAAACACATACTTCCCATACTTCTGTACGAACGGCATACCAAGTTTATTACCTAAAAAGTACTGAATTGTCATCCCAACACTCGTTCCAATACATGATAAGATAATTAAAAGTGGTAATTGTAAATCCCCTTGATGCGCCAAAAAACCCGCGTATGCTAGTGTTGGCTCTCCCGGAAACGGAAGCGCAATATACTCTAACAGCAACCCTACAAGTACTACATAGTAACCGTATTGCTGAAATAATTCATGAATCCATTCCATGTCGATCTCTCCTTTTCTCTCTTATCTACAGCATCTATCACGTTCAAACTGTTACTATTATTGTATAAAAAAATTGTCGAAATAACTATCACAATAGCTTACATTTAGATTACATTTTTGTAAGGGAAATACTAAAATACCCCATATTCATGCAAATTCTCCTAATATCTATTATATATTTTCAAATTTTTTCATTTCTCCTTTATTATATACAAAAAAATTGCGTTTTTCTCTCATTTTCGTATAGTTAACTTTTAGAAATTCACTTATCCTTATTTTAGAAGATACGCGCAACTCTTCTCACATGTGATTTCTAAAAAAACACACAAAACTTGCGAAAAGAATTACATCTACTTTATATTGAAAATGTAAAAGAGATTGCTATAAACTAGAGTCATAGTCATTATCAAATGTTTTATATCCAAACTCACACACGATTGTGAGTGGCGGAATTTTGTAGAGTTTTCACTCTGTTTCGTTCGCCCGCTGTCCTGAATTGGACAGCGGGCGTTTTTTATTTGTCGAAGGAGGATTTTTTATGGAGAAATTTAAGTTTTCATTATTAGTTTTATTTGGCGCCTGCAGCTACGGCGTACTTTCTACAATTTTCAAACTTGGCTTTATGAACGGGTTTTCTGCACATGAGTTACTAGGTGGACAATATGTATTTGGTTGGGTGGGACTTTTATTGCTCGTTCTTTTCTTCTCGCGTCATAAAGTCTCGAAAAAACAAGCATTGATCTTATTAGCTGTCGGAACAACAATGAGCATGACCGGGATTTTCTACGCGATTTCTGTAGAAGAATTACCTGCTTCCATCGCTGTTGTTCTACTCTTTCAATTTACCTGGATTGGAGTAGTCATTGAAGCAGTCGCTAACAAGACATTACCAAGCCGCGAAAAGGTAGTATCTATTATTATTTTATTTGCCGGAACATTATTTGCAGGCGGTGTGTTTGAAGGGCTTGGTCAAAACTTCTCTACAAAGGGTATTATCTTTGGACTATTAGCCGCTGTCTCTTTTTCCTTTTATGTCTTTGCAAGTGGCCGCATTGCTACAAATGTACCACCCTATACAAAAAGCTTCCTTATGACAACAAGTGCTACACTTATTGTGTGTTTATTCTTTCCACCAACCTTTTTAATGGATGGTGCCTTGCAAGCTGGATTATGGAAGTACGCTTTCTTCCTTGGATTCTTCGGTGTTGTTGTACCGGTAATTTGCTTCTCCATCGGTGTACCAAAGGTCGGTATAGGATTGGGAACCATTTTAGGTGCTGCAGAACTACCAACAGCAATCATTGCTTCTATCACTCTTGTTCATGAAGTCGTATCACCGATGCAATGGCTCGGCATTGTTTGCATATTGCTTGGTATTTTCACACCACAAATTTTGACTGCACGGAAGGAGAAGAAAAAGAGCATAGAGCATAGCGCCTAAAAAAAGAGCACATCATGTGCTCTTTTTACTTCCATGCTCCATATAACCTTTCTACCTCTTTTTCAATTTGTTTTATATCAATTCTTTCAAATAAAGGCTGTACATGACTTATCCGCTCTGGCAATATATTTTCACATTTCCAGCCCGTATTCGTAATCGCTAGCATATTCCGCACCCTTTCACTTGAAAACGGTAAAAACGGCTCCAGTAACTGCGCAAAATTCACAATAAAATATACACAGGTGTAAATCGTCTCTTCGCAAGCAACAGGCTCTTCCTCCCTTTGCTTCCAGGGCGCCTGCTCATCAAAATATTTATTCGCAAAGCGTACCGTTTCAAAGATTGTTTCTACTGCTACTTTAAAATGAGCCTGCTCAATTGCATTTCCTACACTGCGATATAATTCCTCTATTCTTTCTTTTAGCTCTAGATTTATATGCCCTTTTGGTACCGCACCGTCATAATATTTCTCAATAAACTTTAATGTACGATTTACAAAGTTCCCATATGCGCCTAGTAACTCACTGTTATGGCTATAAATAAATTCGCGCCAAGAAAAATCGGTATCGCGATTTTCTGGTGCATTAATCGTTAAGAAATAACGAATCGAATCTGGATCATACCGCTCTAATATATCCGGTACCCATACTGCCCAGTTTTTGCTTGTCGATAACTTTCGTTTCTCAACAGTTAAATATTCATTGGAAACGATATGACGCGGAATTGCCTTTTCTCCTATCCCAAGTAATACAGCTGGCCAAATAATAGAATGGAACGGAATATTATCCTTCCCATGAACATAGTATGTCCTCGCGCTGCTACTCCAGAACTCCCCATCATCTTGCCTTGTTTCTTCAGCCCATCGTTTACTCGCTGAATAATAACCAGCAACAGCTTCAATCCACACATAAATTTTCTTATCCTCATATCCCTTAACTGGAATTGGCACTCCAATTGGTAAATCACGTGATACAGCCCGGTCCTGTAATCCTTCTTCTAAGTAACGCTCTGTTAATTGGATTGCATTATCACGCCATGCTCCTTCTCGTTTTGCAACTGCTACGGCATCTTTAATCTGCGGCTGAAATTTATGCAAGGCAAAATAGAAATGCTCCGTTTCCTTAACTGCTGGCGTATTTCCACACAGCTTACATTTCTTTTCTAATAAATCGAGTGGATCTAAAATAGCTGAGCATGCATCACATTGATCCCCACGTGCTGGTTCATGGCAATGTGGACAAACCCCCTCCACATAGCGATCCGGTAAAAATTGTGTACACGTTTCACAATATGCTTGCTCAACTGTCTTTTTATAAATAAATCCTTCTTCTAACAAACGTAAGAAAATTTTCTGTACCGTTTCATGATGATGCTGTGCATCTGTACGTGTATAACAATCATACGTAAAACCAAGCTCCTTAAAACATCGCTCAAATTCCTCATGATAATAGTCTGCAATTTCTTTTGCAGTAACCCCTTCTTGTTTTGCCCGAATAGCAATCGGAGTTCCATTACAATCGCTTCCTGATACGTAAAGAACATTTTCACCTTTCGTTCTATAATAGCGAGCTAAAATATCCCCAGGTAATAAACCCGTAACATGCCCAAGATGTAAAGAGCCATTCGCATATGGCCAAGCTCCTCCAATAAAAGTACTCATCATCTATTCCTCCTTTTAAATATAAAAAGCCCCACCCCTATCTTCTAAAAAGATAAGGGCGGGGCTGTATAAACAGTCGCGGTACCACCTTATTTCGTCAGCTATTCACACAACTGACCTCGTCAAGTACGGAGCAATATTACGCTCTTATACTGTGGTTTTGATAACGAGAACCAACTCTCGTCGCCGCCTACTATTATCATCTGATAAGTTCAGGACGCAGCTCAAAGGCCATTGTTCAAATGAACATTCTTGCTTCTTCTCAGCTCCCGAAGCTCTCTGGAAAGAATGGTTTCATTCTACTTTTCCTTTTCAATGCTTTTCATATATAACACGTATTTTATGGATAAAGTACAGAAAAATTAAACTTTTTATAAAAGAAAACAGGAAATAAATAATCCCTTCCGAATATATACATATTTAAAGAAAGGAGCGATCTCATTGAATCAAAAACAATTAAGCACAATTAATAAGCAAAGTTGGAACGCTGCTGCCTATGAGGCGTGGGCCAATCGGCACGGTACACCCAAGGAATATGCAAAGAAATTATTACAAGATCCAGCCCATGAAGTATCCTATTACTTACCTTACATAGAGAATATACAGGAAAAACGCATCATAAATTTACTTGGTTCGAAAGGAAATAAAGCTGTGGCATTCGCATTATTAGGTGCTGACGTAACAGTTGTAGATATTTCTGAAAGCAATGCCAAATATGCAAATGAGCTAGCGGATGCTGCAGGAACCTCCATTACATATATTGTTTCTGATGTACTAGACATTTCTCCTTCCAAAACATTCGATGTTGTTTTATTGGAGCTAGGTGTACTCCACTATTTTTTAGATCTTAAGCCACTCTTTAAATTAATCGCTGGGCTGCTAAAAGACGGTGGCACTTTCATACTTCGGGATTATCATCCTCTCTATACAAAGTTAGTAGCGATAGATCATGAAATGTTCCAGGCAAACGGGAATTATTTTTATGAAGAGATTATTGAAGATAACGTTGCTTATAGCAGTCTACTGGATAAAACGCAGCGAGACCTACTACCAAAAACGAAGATTCGTCGCTGGACGTTAGGAGAAATTATTACAGAGATTGCTAAAGCAAACTTACGAATTGAAGAACTTATTGAGGAACGTGGTCCACACCAGCGCTGGGTCTTCCCTTCCTCTGCTCCAGAAGGTATTGAAAATAGAGTCCCTGGACTTTACACATTAATTGCTACAACATAACACAAAAAAGGATCCCTTCACGGATAGGATCCTTTTTGCATGCTTAACGCATATAAGTTGAGGTTGGAGATTACCATAATTCTGTAGAATAGGACACAAGGTATTTCAACATTTTGTCTCTGACTTACGCAGTCAAAAGGGGTATGACCAACATAACGAAGAGCAATGTTCAGTTGATACTGATAATCGTTATCAACTGATTAGAAGTATACATGATGTATCCTAAAAAGACAATAGAAATCTCACATTTTTTATTAGCTAGCTTCTTAAAGCTTTCGGTACATATACACAATATGGCTCGCTCTCTAAATAATCACCGGTTATCGCATATGCTCTTGAGCGAGAACCACCACACACATAACGGTATTCACACTTCCCACATTTTCCTTTATAGCTATCTGGATTACGTAATGCTTGAAAAATTGGAGAATCACGATAAATATCTCGTAAACGCTTTTCTCTCACATTCCCAGCTTGAATCGGTAGTAGCCCGCTTGGATATACATCACCAATATGCGAAATGAAAACAAAGCCGTTACCGTCATTGACTCCTTTTGGCGCTCGTCCTAAACCATCAATTTTTCCAGTTAACCCATTTTGCAGCGCATCTTCATAACACATTCTTTGCTTGCTTTTACCTTCCTTATTCTTTTGCTGCATCACAACGCGGCGATAATGCTGAGCAGCTGTCGTCTTTATATCAAATGAAGCCCTTTTTCCTATTTCATATAATTTACGAAATACAAGTTCATGTTCTACTGGTGAAATCATATCCTCTACACTTCCCCTTCCAGTTGGAACAAGGAAAAACACGCTCCATAGTACCCCACCTAACTTTTCAACAAGCGCCGCCATCTCCTCTACTTCATGAACATTGTACTCAGAAATAGTTGTATTGATTTGGACAGGAATCTGTAACTCATTTAAATACTGAATCGCATCCATCGTAAGCTGAAAAGACCCCGCCACGCCGCGAAAACGATCATGTGTCTCAGCTGTAGCACCATCGATACTAAAGGCCCAGCGTGCAAGTCCAACCCCTTTTGCTTTTTGTATTGCCTCTTTCGTCACATTTGGAGTCGCACTAGGCGTCATCGAAACGCGTAGTCCTTTTTGCACTGCATAATTTGCTAGCTCATAAATATCTTCTCTCATAAGCGGGTCCCCGCCTGAAAAAACTAGCATCGGCTGATTCATTTCATATATTTCATCAATTAATCTCTTCCCCTCAAGAAAAGTTAATTCTCTCGGATCTCTCCTATACTGCGCTTCAGCCCGGCAATGCAGACATTTTAATTCACAAGCTCGTGTAACTTCCCATATCACGATAAAAGGATTTTCATCATAGTTCATTTTCAATCTTGCTCCTTCCTACATACTTATAATCAGTATAGGAAAGATTCTAAAAAAACACTGTGAGCTATTTCACTGCATCTTTATCTTATTTCCTTTATAATGAGAATGGATATCATTAATATTAGGGGTGTTGTGCATGTCGCAAGAATTCGAAGAGAAATTATATGCCAATTTAGAGGCTGTTATCGATCCTGAATTAGGCGTTGATATTATCAATCTTGGATTAGTATATGACGTAACAGCAGATGAAAATAATAATGCTGTTGTAACAATGACGATGACTTCGATCGGTTGTCCAATGGCTGGGCAGATCGTATCAGATGTCAAAAAAGTATTATCGACAAATGTACCGGAAGTAAATGAAATAGAGGTCAATGTGGTTTGGAATCCACCTTGGTCAAAAGAGCGTATGTCACGTATGGCAAAAATCGCTCTCGGTATTCGCGATTAAATAACAAAGAAAGACCTGACAACCAAGTCAGGTCTTTTTTCACCTTATTTCACACCAACTGCGTCATAAGCTTTCGTTACAGCTTGTACTTCTTTAGAGTTTTGACCATATAAGTCTGTCGCAGCTTGAAGTGCCGCTTGGCGCATCATTTTAAAGTTAGAGTTTGCAGTTAAATATTTTGTAAGAGCGCGGTAGTAAATTTTTTCTGTTGCTTCACGGCCTACGCCATTTACTTTCACACCATAATGCGTGCCACCTTCAGACACTAAATATGCGGCTTTATTATTAATACTACTGTTAATATGCACGCCGCCATTATCAGCTTTTCCAGTGTAGCGTTTACTGTAATGATCTGGGTAACCTTCACCAGGTTTTAATGGGTTCGGAATAGATGCTGGATCTTTCAGAGAACGAAGCGCATCCCCTTCAACACCAGGTGTATAAATATCAGCACCTAAATCCCAGCTTTTCTTCTCAACCATTACACCCATAATATCAGATAATGATTCATTTAATGCTCCTGACTCATCTTTGTAAACAAGATTCGCCGTATGCTCTGTTACAGCATGTGTTAGCTCATGTCCAATAACGTCTAAACCTGCAGATAATGGAATGAATGTTTTTCCATCCCCATCTCCATACATCATTTGTACACCGTTCCAAGCTGCGTTATTCCACCCTTCACCTACGTGAACAGTAGAAATCAGCCTCGCACCTTTATTATCGAAAGAATTACGGTTAAATGTCTTTTTATAATAATCGTATACTTTTCCTGCATTTACATGTGCGTCAACAGCCGCTTTATCTTCAAAGAATTTTGATTTACTTTCTACTTCTTCACCTGTATATCCAAGCCATTGTGAGAAGAGATTAAACCAGTTCTCATCCATATTTTGTGCATCAAACGTATGAACACCATTTCCACGTTTTCCATCAAACAAGTTAAATGCTCCTGTTTTTTCATCTTGAGCAATTTCAAATGATTGCTTGTTTCCTAGAACGCCATAGCCAAAACCAGTAATATGGTCGATTGCATTATATTTCTCAATCACATTTCCATTTGTTGCATCAACAAAGTAATGCCAGTATCCTGGTGCTGGTTTTGAAATAGACGCTTTAACAAGGTATGCAAGATAGTATTGTCCATCTTTTTCATACACATATAAATCTTTTTTCACACCATCATATTTATCTACTTTGCCAATTTCTTTCTCAATATCAGCCTTTGCAACTTCTACCGCCTTCTCATCAGTAATGCTAGCTGCAGCTGGGATATTTTTATCTTCTAAATTCGGGATAACTTGCCCGAAGAACGCCTTTACATTATTGTCTTTATCAAGTGTAACTGTTTGATCTGATCCATACACAGGAATATTATTATGCTTCTCAACTAACTTCACATGTGTTGTACCCGATTCAGCGTCCTTTTCTTCCCCTACAATATTAAAATGTTTGTCAATATTTCCTGCTAATTTAAACATATCCTTCTTGCTCTCTAAATACTGAAATACTGTTTCCTTTTTATCTAATCCTTGCGGTGCTTTCCATTCCTCACCTATGTAAGCCGGTGTTTTAAATTCTTGGTGATACTGAATTTGCTGCTCTGCCGCTTGTGTTTTTGTTGCTCCGAATGCCCCAAAACCCCCAACGATAACGGATAAAGCTAATGCTGATGAAACGACTTGCTTTTTCAATCTAACACTCCCCATTCCCCAAAAATTTTTTGACACTCTTATACATTTCGAGAAAAGGAAAATATATCCTACCAAAAAATATTGAGAAACTTTTTTACAATTCCATCCAAAAATCCCTATTTTAAATTCACAAAACATTCCCATTATATTACACTTAAAAATATCTACATATAAAAAATAAAGATAAAATTGCATAGCCTTCTTAACTAGAATCATACTTTATCTTTGAAAGGTGATGATATAATGTTACCACAAATTATTATGTATTCCTTCTGTCCGATAACATTAGTAGCGACTTTCCTCCTTTTCATAAAACTACAGCAAAAAGCAATCTTATATTTTCTACCTATTATCGTTTCAGCAATATTAGGCGTTCTCTGCTATGCTCAGTTTTTATTCACTAACGGGTTAAATGAATTTGTTCTCGCCACTTTCTTTATAGTTACAGCATTAACAAATCTATTTTTCATTCTAATCTTAAAAGTATTCAAGATGTTTCGTATGAGGAATTAAGAAAAGCACAAAAAGAAATAGCGCATTATTTTCACTGCGCTATTTCTTTTTTATTCATAGTGTCTCTTATTGCTTTTTCATCTCAATCGCTAAATAATGCGATTGTTCTGTTGCTTGAATACGAATATCTTCTTCAACTACTTCTGCTGCATCGCGCATTACAAGTGTCTCACCATTTACAACACCGCTTCCTTCAATTTGCACAAGATAAACTTGACGATCTTCGCTAACAGGGAAAGTGATTTCTTTTCCTGCTTCTAAAGATAGTGAATATAAATTTGCGTCTTGATGAATTTCAATTGGTGCACCACCATCAATTGGAGATACCATATGGAACCAATTGTTTTCACGTTTATTCCAATCAAACTTGAACTCGCCGTAGTTGGGTGTGTGCCCTGCGCGGTCTGGTAAAATCCAAATTTGTAATAGACGTAATGTCTCATTCCCTAAATTATGTTCACTATGAAAAACACCTGTACCAGCGCTCATATATTGTACATGTCCACGCTCAATTGTACCGCGGTTCCCCATGCTATCTTGATGTGTTAATGCACCATCTACAACGTAAGAAATAATCTCCATATCACGGTGCGGATGCATATCAAATCCTGTTTGCGTTGCTACTAAATCATCATTAATAACGCGAAGCGCCCCAAATCTCATATTATCTGGATTATAATAATCTGCGAATGAAAAATGAAAATGTGTATTTAACCAACCGTGATTTGCTCTTCCCATATTTTTATGATCAACTTTTTTAAACATATCCTTCACCTCATATTATCTCGAATTCGAGATATTTATTTAAAATTTTTTATTGTAACTTTCGAAGTAATTCTAGTAGTTGTTTTTGTTCATTACGATTTAACTTATCAAATTGTTCTGCTTGAAACGTCTCTTGCGGTGGAACAACCTCTTCATACAAAACTCTGCCCTTTTCAGTTAACGAAAGGTATTTCGTAGTACCTTCCTGTTCTCGCTTAATCCAATCAAGCTGCTCCATCTTATTTAAAAGCTGCGTGATGTTCCCTTTTGTAACAAATAGCTTTCGCCCGAGTTCTTGCTGTGTTAATCGATCGTGCCCACCAATTTGGGCTAGAACATCAAACTGGGCAGCAGATAAACTCCATTCTTTCAAATGTTGATTTGTCTCACGAATGCTTTTGTTATAAAAGCGTGATAAACGAAACCATAACAATAATCCTAATCTTTCTTCTGTTTTCATTCCATCACCTCGCTTACTTGATATCTTTAGTTTAGAACTAAACTTTAAAAATGTCAATTACTTTATTTTAGTAAGCGACAAACAAAAGCATAGTCACTTTCTCTCACTATGCCTTAGTTTAAGTTTCTTCTTATATATTCATTCATTTTACGTTCTGCAAATGCTCGGGCATCCTTTTCAATCCAACGTGCTTCATACGCTTCTTTTCCAATGTATAATACATTTTTCTCATGTTGCATTGAATGCCTGAATTCATGTAGTAATGTTTTGAGCACTTGCTCATACTGTTCCCACATACAAACAAAAATCATTTTTCTTTCTTTATGATAAAAACCGCTTAAAGGAAATAAAAATTCTTCTTCCTCTTCTCCAAAGTTTACAAGCACATTATTTGTATCACACGTATCGCAAAAAATAACTGGAATTTCGCGTTTCTCAATAAGTGAAAATATATCATTTTTCACCCGCTGAATATCCCACGGAAACTCTGAGTCCAGCACATACCAATTTCCAGCTTGCTGATATACGTTTTGAAACTGGAGTTCCATTGCCCTCCATTCTCCTTTCTATATTCCCTTTTTCTATATGTATGCCACCATATAGAAAAAATAAACACATATTGCAATACAACATTACATCTATATAAATCCATTTTGATTTTTCAACATATAAGTCGCTGCTTTGAAGAACAAAAGGTGACCCCTACTTGTTTTCTCTCTTTGTTTTTACTTGGCATGGGGCAGGAAGAGGATCTGACCGCTTCTATGCATGGCTAGATGCTCTCTCCCACCTAAAAAGAAGGGTTTTATCTCGTTTTTCAATTTGTATTTATATAGTTCAAAAATAATGTTTGTAAATGGTTGATTTATATCAATTACTAGATTATAATAATTATAAGTTAGTAACCGATATAATATAAATAACTCAAAAGGAGATTGATCATATGAACACACAAGTAATCGAAGTATTAAACAAACAGGTAGCAGACTGGAACGTATTATTTACAAAACTACACAATTTCCATTGGTATGTAAAAGGACCTCAATTCTTTACATTACATGAGAAATTCGAACAATTTTACACAGAAGCAGCTGGACACATCGATGAAATTGCAGAACGCATTTTAGCAATTGGTGGCAAACCAGTAGCGACAATGAAAGAATACTTAGAACGATCTTCTGTTCAAGAAGCGGCTTACGGAGAGACTGCAGAAGGGATGGTCGAAGCAATTATGAAAGACTACCAAATGATGCTAGGCGAACTGAAAAAAGGTATGGAAATCGCGCAGGGTGCTGACGACGAAACGACATCTGACTTACTACTTGGCATCTACACAGAACTAGAAAAACACGCTTGGATGCTACGTGCGTTCTTGAATCAATAATCATATTAAAAGCGGAAGCAGCTCGCTTAGAACAGGAGGGCGTTGGAACTCCTGATTCAGAGGCGCTTTTTGCCTCAGATAAAGGAGTGAAACGACCGACTGTTCTAGCCGCTGGAGCTGGATACTATTAAAAGCGGAAGCCACTCGGTCAATAAATCCCCTCAATTCACTTGAGGGGATTTATTATTATATCGATATATCTCAAACGTTTTTATGTTAAAATATAGAAAATGGCCTTCTAATAGTTACGTCTAGACAATACTTTTCCAAATTCATCATTTAGGTACTATCACTATCAAATGACGGGAGTGGTTCAGTTGAAAGACTATTTGATTCGAGTATTTTTCGCTTCATTAGCTGTTGGAATTACTTTCATGATAGCCAATATTTTAGGCATAAACGTAGATGTAGGAAGCTATCCTTTCCTTATCTGTATCGCGATACTTGGTGGTTGGGGTGGCTGGCATTTATATAAGAAATCTATGAAAGACAAATCTAAAGGCATTCCGAAATGAACGGAATGCCTCTTTTTATTCATCTTATTATGACAACTGCTTCCACTTATTCCCCATAACAGGTCTCTTATAGTTTTTCATGTGGAGCAATAATTCTTCTGCATTATCCGCCGAAACAATTAACTCTTTATTCGATGGATTCATAAACCCTTCTTCTGCCGCGCGATCGATCATTTGTAAAATTGGACTATAAAAATTTTTAATATTTAATAATCCAACTGGCTTGTCATGAATTCCAATTTGTGACCAACATACAACCTCAAATAACTCTTCAAATGTTCCGTAGCCACCTGGTAACGCAATAAATGCATCCGCAAGCTCTCCCATTTTTGCTTTGCGCTCATGCATTGTTTCTACTTCAATTAGTTCTGTTAATCCTTTATGAACAATCTCTCCGCGAAATAAACCACGAGGCATAACACCAGTGACACGTCCGCCTAAGCGCAACACTTCATTGGCTACTTCCCCCATTAAACCAACACATGAACCGCCGTATACTAGTTCACAATTATTTTGGACAAGCACTTCTCCAAGCTTAATTGCTTGCTCTTTAAATTCAGGTCTTTCTCCTAAATTAGAACCTGCAAACACACAAATCTTTCTCATACCTACACCCCAAAACTATATATTGTTATGATACAATGAATATTGTACAACATATTGAGGGGATGGGAAAGAATTGAATATTGCCGAATTTCAGAGATGGGTTGAGGAATTTTACGAAAAACGAAGCTGGTCACAATATAACTCTTTTATTCGCTTGAATTTCTTAACAGAAGAAGTAGGAGAAGTTTCACGAGTTGTACGCGCCATTGAAATTGGACGCGATCGCCCAGATGAACAAGTAAAACAAGTGGAAGAATTGAAAATTGAATTAAAAGAAGAACTTGGAGATGTACTTGCAAACCTCATTATCCTTTCTCAAAAATATGATTTAGACTTACAAGATATTATGGAGGCACATGTCGAGAAGCTTTCTAATCGTTTCGAAAACAAATGAGAATATTTATCAATTATGATATAATGGTTCCGACAACATACAAAGGAGAGAATTTATGTTATCTACTAAATTACACGATGCGCTTAACGACCAAATGAATTTTGAATTTTACTCTGCCCATGTTTACATGGCAATGGCTGCTTACTGCACAGCAGAAAGCTATGATGGATTTGCAAACTTTTTCCTTGTACAAGCAGAAGAAGAGCGTTTCCACGCAATGAAACTTTACAATTACATTAATGATCGCGGAGAGCGCGCCATTATTACTGGATTCGAAAACCCTAACAATGAATATGAATCTGTTTTAAGCGCATTTGAGATCGCACTTGAGCATGAGCGTGAAGTAACAAAGCGTATTTACAACTTATCCGATATCGCTTGGGATGAGCGTGAGCACGCGACAATTACATTCTTAAAATGGTTCGTTGACGAACAGGTTGAAGAAGAAGCTTCTTTCGACAGCATCATCCAAAAACTAAAACGTATTACAAGCGACTCTAACGCTCTATTTATGTTAGATGCGGAATTGGAAAAACGTACGTTTACTCCTCCTTCTGAGTAATATCCTTATCACCTTAATGAATTCGTTAAGGTGATTTTTTTCTCCTTTAAATCACTTTTCACCTTAACATCGGATTAAAATCAGCTTAAATCTTCGCTCATTCTACATAGGACTACTATTATAAATGGTATTATTTTCAATATAGAGTACAAACGGGAAGGAGAACATCTCTATGAAACAACGTGTAGAAGCAATCGATACCGTTCGTGGTTTTGCTTTATTCGGTATTTTACTTGTTAACATGACATTAATTCAATTTGGAATGTTTAGCGGTGAACAGCCTACTTATGTATTCGGAAAAGTTGATGAAGGTGCCAATTGGTTTATTCAATTTTTTGGCACCCACAATTTCATTTCCCTATTTTCTTTTCTATTTGGGATTAGTATTACTTTGCTGCAAAACAGTATCATAAAAAAGAAAAACGTTTCTTTCCGGTTTATATCCGCCGCCTTAGTATTTTACTCATCCTCGGATATCTCCATGGTACTTTTATTTGGGATGGAGATATTTTATTCGGTTATGGAATTATAGGAATCTTATTAATGATGTTTATCAATCGAAAGCCCAAAACATTGATCATTTGGGCATCCATCATACTAGTACTAACTATGCTGATGTCTTATCCCTTTGAACCAAGCACCAATATGTCCGATGACTTTGCACCTTATATCGCAAAAGAACAACAGGTTCATGAAACTGGTAGCTATATAGAACATGTAAGCTTCCGCCTTAATGAAGATCCTTTTAAGTATATTGGGATCACTGGCTTTTTCGGAACATTTTTCATAACACTTTTCGCACTGATTTTCATGACTCCACTATTCCTACTAGGAATGTATGTTGGAAAAAAAGGCTGGCTTTTTGAAATAGATAAACATTTACCTTCCCTCAAAAAAATCTGGCTTATCAGCGGTATTTTTTCTTTCACAGTAAAAATCTTAGAACTATTAACAAAACAACCTCTTCTCATTATGTTAAAAGACAGTGTTACACCGCTTAGCATGGCCATTTTTTACGGAAGCTCTATCATTTTATTATTTCATTACAAAAAAGCATCACGCTTATTAGAATATATGGCTAACATGGGAAAAATGTCAGTTAGTAACTATTTAGCGCAATCCATCATTGCTACCACCATTTTTTATGCGTATGGACTTGGTTTATATGGGAAAATCGGCTACTTCTTTGGCATTGTATTAACAATTGTAATTTATGTCATCCAATTATATGCTAGCACCTGTTGGTTAAAAAGGTATCGCATAGGGCCAGTTGAATACGTATGGCGTCTTGGCACATATTTAAAAAGGCCTGCTTTTAAACGTAAGTTAAACAAAGTAAGTTAAATAAAAAAAGCAATGAGCTCACGCGCCCGTTGCTTTCCTTATTTTTATAGCATAACCCCAACGATAACCGCTGATAATATACTTACTAACGTTGCACCATACACAAGCTTTAATCCGAAAGAAGATACAACGTTTGCTTGTTTTCCATCGATACTCTTCGTTGCACCTGCGATAATCCCAATAGATGAGAAGTTTGCAAATGATACAAGGAAGATTGATAAAATACCTACTGTACGAGCTGATAAATCGCCAGCTACTTTTCCTAAATCAAGCATCGCAACAAATTCGTTTGTTACTAATTTGGTTGCCATGATTTGTCCTGCTTGTAGCATCTCTGATGTTGGGATACCCATAACAAATGCTAATGGTGAGAACACATATCCTAAAATGCTTTGGAACGTAATGCCGAAAATAGAATCAAATACACCGTTAATTGCTGTAATTAATGCTACGAATCCAATTAACATTGCTGCTACTGTTACTGCAATAGAGAATCCAAGCATAATGTATTCGCCTAACATTTCGAAGAACGTTTGCTTCTTATCTTCTTGTAATTCTAAAATATCTTCTTCTTCACTAATGTCATACGGATTAATGATATGAACGATAATGAATCCACTGAATAAGTTTAATACAAGTGCTGTTACTACATATTTTGGATCAATCATTTTCATATAAGAACCGACAATTGACATCGATACCGTTGACATAGAAGATGCACAAAGTGTATATAAACGATTTTTTGGTAATTTACTTAATTGATCTTTTACTGTGATAAATACTTCACCTTGACCAACGATTGCCGCTGCTACTGCATTATATGATTCTAATTTTCCTAGACCATTTATTTTACTTAATACGAAACCGACTGCACGAATAATAATCGGTAAAATTTTAAGATGTTGCAGAATACCAATCAATACCGCTAAGAAAATAATTGGTAGTAATACTGTTAAGAAAAACGGTGCTTGTCCATCATTCGCTAAACCACCAAATACGAAGTTAACCCCAGCTTCTGCGTATTTTAAAATGGCGCCAAAGCCATCTGAAATTCCTTTTACTAATACAAATCCAATCTTTGTATTTAATAAGAAGTAAGCCAATGCTAATTGAATAACAAGCATAATTGCAATTGGTTTATACTTAATTTTCTTACGATCTGAACTTACAAGGAAACCTAGTACAAATACAACAAGTAAACCGACTAGAAACATCACTAGTTTCATATGTGAATCCTCCACTTTCCATGAGTTATTGGTCGTCCAACGAATGACGTCTGACCATCGATGTTAAAAAATAGAACCCCTAAATACTATTTACTTTACAATGTATCCTAAAACCAGTAAGCGTTTACATAAATTATAATTTACAATTAGTGGTCTCTTCTTACCTACTTGATTTAAAGTATGAAACTGATACCACCCACAAACAAATTGTAAGCGTTATCCAGATGAAATGCAACATAATTTTTTCAATAAATGATATGTTAATTTCTCCCTTACAAATCTCGCTAGAATTTATGTCTATGAAATAAAAAAGCAATGAACTTCTGCTCACTGCTTTTTATTTCTATAACATAACACCAACAATAATTGCTGATAAAATACTTACTAACGTTGCACCATATACAAGCTTTAATCCAAATGAAGAAACAACATTTGATTGATTTTCATCAATCCCTTTCGTTGCACCTGCAATAATTCCAATAGACGAGAAGTTTGCAAATGATACAAGGAATACAGAAAGGATACCAACTGTACGAGCTGATAATTCTCCTCCTACTTTTCCAAGGTCAAGCATCGCAACAAATTCATTTGATACTAATTTTGTTGCCATAATTTGTCCCGCTGTTACCATTTCTGATTGCGGGATACCCATTACAAATGCAAGTGGTGAGAAAATGTATCCTAATATTGCTTGGAATGTAATGCCGAAAATAGAATCGAACAAGCTATTAATTGCTGTAATTAACGCTACGAAACCAAGTAACATCGCTGCTACTGTAATCGCAATTGTAAATCCAAGCATAATATATTCGCCAAGCATTTCGAAAAATGATTGCTTTTGTTTATTTTCTAACTTAAGTGTGTCCTCTTCTTCCGTAATATCATACGGGTTAATAATATGAATGATAATAAAACCACTAAATAAATTTAATACAAGTGCTGTTACTACATATTTCGGATCAATCATTTTCATATATGATCCAACAATCGACATAGATACTGTCGACATAGAAGAAGCACAAAGTGTATATAAACGATGCCTCGGTATTTTGCTTAATTGATCTTTTACCGTAATAAATACTTCAGCCTGCCCGACGATTGCTGCCGCTACTGCATTATATGATTCTAACTTTCCTAAACCATTTACTTTACTTAACAGGGTACCAATTGAACGAATAAATATCGGTAAAATTTTAAAGTGTTGCAGGATCCCAATTAATACGGCAAAGAACACGATTGGTAATAATGCTGTTAAGAAGAAGGAAATTTCCCCTTTATTAACAAGACCACCAAATACGAAAACGATTCCAGATTCCGCATATGTAAGTAATGCTCCAAATCCATCAGAAATTCCTTTTACTAAAATATAACCAATCTGTGTATTTAATAAGAAGTACGATAATGCTAACTGAATAACAAGCATAACCACAATTGGTTTATACTTAATCTTCTTTCGATCCGTACTTATAAGAAACCCGAGTATAAATACAACGAGTAATCCTACAAGAAACATAACAAATTTCATAGATAAAATCCTCCATTTAAACCTTATTCAACGCTATAGAAAATTATTTAACATTGAACGTCTGACCATATAAAAAATAAATAATCCGAACTTTCACCTAACATATAAAAATATATATGCTATACCTCAAAACCCGTCTTACCTCTTACCTGGAAAGACCTTATACATTCTAACATAAATTTCAACTCACATCTTTATATTTCTAAAAAAATATAATAAACATAAAAACTCTATTAATGTTCGGTTTTTCCTGCAAACCATAAAAAAAGGCATCAGATTCTCTCTGATACCCTTTCCTTATTATACAGCTTTTTCTTCTTTTTCTTTTGTTACCATAGAATCTTCCCAGCATTCTGTGTTTTCCAAACCTGGAATAGAGCTTGCATGGAAGACTGGATCTTTCCCTTGTTTCTTTTGCTTTACATAGTCTGTCAACGCAGCATATGCAAATCGGCCAAGAAGTGTAATCGCAATTAAGTTTGTGATTACCATTAGACCCATAAATAAGTCTGCCATATTCCATACGACTTGAAGCGTCGCAACAGAACCGAATAACACCATTCCAACTACTGCAGCACGGTAAATCATTAACCATGTTTTACTTTTCTTAATGAATTCGATATTTGTTTCACCATAATAATAGTTTCCTAGAAGTGAACTGAACGCAAATAGGAAAATAATAATCGCTAAGAAGCTACTTGCCCATGGACCAATTTGTGAGCTTAGCGCCTTTTGTGTTAATTCAATTCCTTCTAAATTCGTTGCCTTATATGCTCCAGAGCATAGTACGATAAACGCTGTTGATGTACATACTAAAAATGTATCTACTAAAACTCCAATTGTTTGAATAAATCCTTGTTTAGCTGGATGCGTTACATCTGCTGTCGCAGCCGCATTCGGCGCACTACCCATACCTGCTTCGTTCGCAAATAATCCACGCTGAATACCATACTTCATCGCAGCCCCGATACCGCCACCTACAGCTGAATCTAAACCGAATGCACCTTTAAAGATTTCTGTGAAAACATCTGGTAGTAAATAGAAGTTTTTAATAACAACGAAAACAGCTACTGCTATATAAATAATTGCCATTGGTGGAACAATCATTTCTGACATACGTGCAATACTTTTAACGCCGCCAAAAATAATAACTGCGACTAATGCAGCTAATGCGATTCCTACAACATAACGCTCTAAACCGAATGCATTTTTAAATGCTAGCGTAACTGTATTTGCCTGTACTGAGTTGAAAATTAAACCGTAACTAATTGTAATCAGAATAGAAAACCAAATTCCCATCCAACGTTTATTTAAACCTTTTTCCATATAATAAGCAGGACCACCACGGAAGCCGCTGCCATCTTTTACTTTATAAATCTGTGCAAGTGTACTTTCTACAAAGCTTGAAGATGCCCCGATAATTGCAATTACCCACATCCAAAAGACTGCGCCGGGTCCTCCCATAGAAATAGCTAGTGCCACACCAGCCAAGTTCCCGATCCCAATGCGGGCTGCTGAACTCATACAGAAAGCTTGGAAAGAAGATACGCTGCCCTTTTTACGTGTCTTTCCAGTTAATCCATCACTCATTAATCGTACCATTTCGCCTAGATGGGTAATTTGTACGAATTTCAATTTAATAGAAAAATAAAGCCCTAAGCCTATTAACATTGTGATAAGAATATATGACCAAAGAATCGTATTCGTTGATGAAACGAACTGTTCTAAAATATTCATACGATTAATCCCTCCCTTTTCTTCTCATAAATTGAATTATATTTAAAAAATATTCAAAAATCAACATTTTTCGACAGATTATCGCTTCCAAATGTTAGGTTTTATAACACAATCGTGTTACTTGTTAAGAAATATGACTTCTTATTTTTAGAAGCGCACATACTACTTGAAGAAATATTTTTTATAAACAAAGCGATTGACAAAAACCAACTCTGTAACTATACTAGTTACAACTAGTGGTATCAAACTTGCTTAACGACATCGATTCATTTTTGCACATACATTTTAGGCATTTATTCTATTAAACATTTGGAGGTATATATTATGAAAATCGGAATTATCGGAGCAAACGGAAAAGCTGGAAGTCGTATTATGAAAGAAGCACTTGATCGCGGTCATGAAGTTACCGCAATCGTAAGAAACGCCGCAAAAATCACAGAGAATAATGTAAAAGTTTTAGAAAAAGATGTTTTCGATCTTACTGCTAATGACATACAAGCATTTGACATAATCGTGAATGCGTTTGGCGCTCCTGCTGGAAGTGAACATCTTCACGTAGATGCAGGAAACGTATTAATTGAGGCAATGAAAGGTGCACCTAATACGAAGTTACTTGTTGTCGGAGGCGCTGGAAGTTTATTTGTAGATGAGGCAAAAACAACACGTGTATTTGATACACCAGATTTCCCTAAAGAATATCTTGCAACAGCTCAAAACCAAGGAAAAAACCTAGAAATTTTACAACAAACAAACGATATCACTTGGACATTCATTAGTCCTTCTGCTCTATTCGCATTAGGAAAACGTACTGGTTCTTACAAAGCTGGTAAAGACCACCTTCTTGTTAACGAAAAAGGCGACAGCTATGTAAGTTACGAAGACTTCGCTGTAGCTGCACTTGATGAAATTGAAAATCCAAAACACGTGAACGAACGCTTTACAGTTGTATCAGAAGCTGAATAATAATAGAAAAAAGCGCTGGCAAACGCCAGCGCTTTTTTATCGTTTATAAGGCTTATTCGGTTTCTGCGGAGCTTCAGTCTTTTTCCAGCTTACCGCTAAATCTGGGCTTGTTTTTTCTTCACTGCGCTCTAATAAAACTACCGCATCTTGAATTTTCGGTGTTCCCTTATGCGCGATACCTTGTAATTTTGTTAAAGTTCCTGATACTTTAAAGCTAAATTCACCAGATGGCGTCTGTTTTGGAATTAAAATACGGAACTTTTCCCCCACATTAAACTGTGTTTTTGTTTCGCCCTTTTCATTCACAAATTTAACTCCTGCAGGCGCACCAGTTGCTTGCACTTGGTACGTTCCACTTTTCGCATTTGTTTGCACCGTATATAAACCTGTTTCGAAGAACTCATCTTTTAATACTGCTTCTTGCTTTTCTGACGGCGTAACACTCATCGTAATTTCTTGTACTTCTTCACTGCTCTTTGCTTTCGCAACAATATCTTTCATTACTTTTTCTACATTTTTATTACGAAAATCTAAATCATTAATATCCACTTGTCCCAGCGCATTCCATACAGCGAGCTGCGTCGCATAATGCGCCTCTCTCCAATCAGAGACACCTAATTCTTGTGGACTCTTCTGTGGATATCCATTTAATAACACGCGGTACACCCCAATATCCACCTTACCTATTTCAGGTAAATCTTGACCGCTTGGTGATTTCAAATCTACATTCAAGCAGAATGCAATTTTCCCATCTGCTGTTTTAATAAGCTCTGTTCGGATTGGTTTCTTTTTTGATTTACTGTAGCTCCAATCCATTTGATACTTTGTATGATCCATGACTTCTGCCGATGCTTTTTGGAGTGGGAATAATAAATTCGCAAATACAAATAAAACACTCAAAAAAGCAACCAATAACTTATACGATTGTTTAATATTCATGTTCACAACCCCTTATAAAATAACAAATTTACTACTGTATAGTATCTAGTTAAAAAGTCTTTTTATACATTACTTTTCCCTTCTTAAGACGCTATAAAAAAACACGCGCAGAGATCATTCTACGCGTGTTTCTATTATCATTTAGTTTTCTTGCAATAATAATTTCGAACGCACTAACGCTCCTCTTACCTTAATCCCAACCCATGCAGCTAATGAAGCTTTTATTACACCTACAATAAGGAAGGGCACAAAACCACCCATGAAAGCCGCTTGCCATCCTAGCGATGCCACATACTTTAAGAATACAGTCCCAATTGTTAATGTCACAAACATTCCTAAAACATTTGCCATTAACGAATTCCAAAATGTAAGCTTTGTCTTCTCAGTTAACAAACCAATTAAAAAAGCAGTTGGAATGAAGGCTAATAGGAAGCCGCCTGTAGGACCAAATAAAACGGATAAACCGCCACTAAACCCAGCATAAACAGGAATTCCAGTTGCACCAATTAAAACATATAACAGTACAGATAAAGTGCCATAACGTGAACCCAAAATTGTAGCAGTAAGACCAATCGCTAATGTTTGTCCTGTTATCGGAACGAGCGGCAGAGGAATTGTAACTTGGGCCAAAATACCAATAATAGCAGCAAATAGTGCAGTAACAATTAACATGCGGAAATGATTTGTACGATGATTGTTCATATGTGCCTCCCTAGGAAAATTTCATATTATAAATTTAAGATATCCTATTTCATATACAGAGTAAATATTTGTTTGAATTTTTAGTTTTCTGTAATTAAAAAGAAGAGCACAAATTTTTTTGTGCCCCTCTCTTCTGTTCATTTTAGAAATCAAAGTTATCCGGATCTGGACCAACGCGATGATTCTGATTTAACGCATCAATTTGTTTCATATCTTCTTTTGTTAATTCAAAATTAAATATGTCCGCATTTTGGGTAATACGGTGTTCTTTTGTTGATTTCGGAATCGTTACAACTTCATTTTGTAAATCCCAGCGCAAGATAATTTGCGCAGTCGTTTTACCGTATTTATCTGCGATTTCTTGTAATGTTTCGTTGTCTAATAACTGCCCTTGCATAAGAGGTGACCAAGCCTCCATTTGAATACCTTGTTCACGACAGAAGTCCCGCAATTCTTTTTGCGTTAAACGTGGATGATATTCTACTTGGTTAATCATCGGTTTCACTTCTGTATCTTCCATTACATCTTTCAAATGATGAATTTGGAAGTTACTCACACCAATTGCACGTACGCGTCCTTCTTTATATAACTTTTCTAATGCTCTCCACGTATCTTTATATTTTCCTCCTACCGGCCAATGAACAAGATATAAATCTAAATACTCAAGCCCTAACTTTTGTAGACTTTCTTCATAAGCTGCTAACGTCTCTTCGTATCCTTGATCTTTGTTCCATACTTTTGAAGTGATGAATAAGTCTTCTCTTGAGATACCTGCTTCTTTAATACCTTCGCGAATTCCTTCTCCTACCGCTTTTTCATTTGCATAAATCGCCGCTGTATCAATGCTGCGATATCCTTGTTTAATCGCCGTTTTTACTGCATTAACAAGTTCAGGTCCTTCCTCTACTTTAAATACACCTAAACCAAACCAAGGCATTTCCACGCCGTTATGCAACGCTACACGATCTTGTAAATTCTTAATCATATTCTCTTTCTCTCCTATCATCTTTTCATTTATATAATATGGTTCACTTATAAATATTAACTTTTTACCTGATCTCGTTTTTCTAATCCCATACTCCATGCCGTTAATATGACTGCACCAACTACCATAATCGCGCCGACCCACGCTGTATGAATTAACCCTAATGAATTCGTTACAATGCCACCAAGGTAAGCCCCAAGAGCAATCCCTGCATTAAAGGAGGCAATGTTAATTGCAGATGCAACATCTACAGCGCTCGGAACAAAGCGTTCAGCTAATATCACAACATATACTTGTAATCCTGGAACATTCATAAACGCGAATAATCCCATTAAAATAATCGTGATGAGCCCTGCTACCTTAAACGGCGCCGTAAATGTGAGTACGAATAGCACAATCGCTTGAATGAAAAACATATAGAATAATGCACGAATTGGATTATGGTTCGATAGTTTTCCACCAATCATATTTCCAATCGCAATTGCAATCCCATACACTAACAAAATGATTGTAACTGTACTTGCTTTAAACCCTGTCACCTCTTGTAATAATGGAGACAAGTACGTAAATGTTACAAATGTTCCGCCGTACCCTAATGCGGTAATTACGAAAACAAGTAATAGTCTTCCGTTTGTTATTAATTTAAATTGATCGCGAAATGATACAGACGTACCTTTTTTTAAACTAGATGGAATTAACAAACTGTTTGCGATAAGGGCAACAATTCCAATTGCTACGATAACCATAAACGAAGCTCTCCAGCCAAATTGTTGACCAATAAATGTTCCAATTGGTACACCTGTGATAGTTGCGACTGTTAAGCCTGTGAACATAAAAGCAATTGCACTAGCACGTTTATCTTCTGGTACAAGAGCTGCAGCGATTGTTGAACCTATCGACATAAATACCCCATGCGCAAATGCAGATACAACTCTCGCAACAAGCAGTACACCAAAGCCTGTTGCCACTCCTGCAATACCATTACCAATAATGAAAACAATCATAATCCACATTAATAACGTTTTCCGTGACATACTAGCTGTCAACGACGTTAATATAGGAGCGCCAAATGCTACTCCTAGTGCATATAAAGACACGGTTAAACCTGCTGTTGTAACTGAAACATGTAAATCGTTCGAAATAGATGGCAATAAACCGACGCTAATAAATTCAGTTGTACCAATTCCAAACGCACTAATCGCTAATGCTAATAAAGCAAACACACTTCTTCTATTTGTTTGAACATCTGAAGACGGTACTGTATATGAACTCAATCGAACTCCTCCTTAATATGAGAAATCCAATCATAATAGTATGATAAAAAGGCCCTTTTATCTTCTAATAAACACAGTTTTACTGCTCACAACTGCTATTATGAATGGTTTCATTCTTTTTCGAAAGAACGCACTTTAAAGTGCGATAGGTACCAAAAGGTAACATAGTTACTTTTTGGTACCGTACTACTCATTTACCTCTTACGTATGCTATTATGAAACATGTTCAACATGAAAAACAGTACGTACTTTAAAGTGCTATAGGCACTAAAAAGTAATATATGATTATATAAAAGTTCATTAAAGGTGGTTGTAATATATGAAGACATATAATATTCCTGTAGAAGCAACCTTAGAAGTAATCGGGGGAAAATGGAAAGTCGTCATCCTTTGTCACTTAACAAAAGGAACAAAACGAACAAGTGAATTAAAGCGTTTAATGCCTGGCATTACGCAAAAGATGCTCACACAGCAATTGCGTGAATTAGAAGAAGATGGGGTTATTCAAAGAAAGGTATATAATCAAGTACCACCAAAAGTTGAATACTCTCTTACCGACTACGGTCGGTCCTTAGAAGCGATTCTTGATTCCCTTTGCACTTGGGGGGAGTGCCATCTTGAAAAGAACGGGAATTCGTCCATGCTTATCCCGCAAACAGATCAATCTTAATCAGAAAAAAAGGAAAAAATGAACATTCATTTGCTCATTTTTTCCTTTTTTTCTCTATAATTAAGTATATTTTAGGTAACAGTAAAATAAAATATATGCTTTTTTCCCTTGCTAATACTAAGTTATGGACTCAAAGTCAAATAATTAGGGATCATTTTTATGTTAACCTGGGTGTATATAGTATATAATATAAGATATATATTATATACACTTTCCGATAAAGGAAGTTTCCATTATACGGACAAGCCATGTATCGGACAGTCCATAAATAATAGGTAAGAAATTATGGTTTTGAATTTATGATTGTCTACTACTTGCAATCATAAATTTAAAGGCATTTTATTGCGTTTTGTGAAGCTTTGTATAAAGTTTTGCTAACGCTTACCTGTTACTTGGGAATGTTTTATTCCTAAAAAAATAAGAGTATTGCTATCGTAAAGGAGAATTGGAGATGCCAGAAACTATCACTCAAACAAAGCCTGAACAAGAATCTTTACAAATTTCTGCTAGCCAAGGACAACTTGATGTACTTGATCAATTGTTAAAACCTGAAGTACAAGAGTCATTAACTACACTAGTAGAACAGCTTCCAAAATTAACTGAGCTTGTTAACATTTTAACTAAGTCTTATGACTTCGCTCAAACTGTTGCTACTGACGAAGTATTAAAAAGCGACACTGTTGGCGCAATCCAAGAGATTGTAGAGCCTGTAAAAGATACAGTGAAAAGCATGGCAGCAACTGCTATCGAAGCAAAAGATCGTGCTGAAGAAAGCTCTGAAGTTATCGGTCTTTTCGGTCTGTTAAAATTACTAAAAGATCCACAAGCACAAAAAATGTTCCGTTTTATCAATGCTTATCTTCAAATTAGTGCAGAACGCAATAATAAATAATTTATCTTATAACAACAATTAGTAAAGACGGGAGATATCATACTATGTCAAAACAAATTGTCATCTTAGGCGCTGGTTATGGCGGACTTCTTGCCGCTTTAAATGTACGTAAATATTACAGCAAATCAGAAGCACAAGTTACAGTAATCAACCAATACCCAACACACCAAATCATTACAGAACTACACCGCCTAGCAGCAGGTAACGTTTCTGAACAAGCTATTGCAATGCCACTTACAAAACTTTTCAAAGGCAAAGACATCGATCTTAAAATTGCAACAGTTGAGTCATTCTCAGTAGACAAAAAAGAAATAAAACTAGCTGGTGGCACTACTTTATCTTACGATGCACTTGTAGTTGCTTTAGGAAGTAAAACTGCTTACTTCGGCATTCCAGGACTAGAAGAAAACAGCATGGTATTAAAATCTGCTGCTGATGCAAACAAAATCTACAAACATGTTGAAGATCGTATTCGTGAATACGCAAAAACAAAAAATGAAGCTGATGCTACAATCTTAATCGGTGGTGGCGGATTAACTGGCGTTGAGCTAGTTGGTGAGCTTGCTGACATTATGCCTAAACTTGCAAAAAGCCACGGCGTAAACCCTAAAGAAGTAAAATTACTTCTTGTTGAAGCAGGTCCAAAAATCCTTCCAGTATTACCAGACGATTTAATTGAACGTGCAACTACTAGCTTAGAAGCACGCGGCGTTAAATTCTTAACAGGTCTTCCTGTAACAAACGTTGCAGGCAATGAAATTGACTTAAAAGACGGTCAAAAAATCGTTGCAAACACATTCGTTTGGACAGGTGGCGTACAAGGTAACCCATTAATCGGTGAATCAGGTCTTGAAGTAAACCGTGGTCGTGCAACTGTTGATGCATACCTACAATCTACTTCTCACAAAGACGTATTCGTTGCTGGAGACAGCGCTGTTGTCTTCGGTCCAGAAGGTCGTCCATACCCACCAACTGCACAAATCGCTTGGCAAATGGGTGAGTTAATTGGATACAACTTATACGCAGCACTAGAAGGCAAAGCATTCGAAGAGTTCGCACCAGTAAACTCTGGAACACTCGCAAGTCTAGGTCGTAAAGATGCTGTTGCTACAATCGGAGCAAGCTCAACTCCACTTAAAGGCTTACCAGCATCATTAATGAAAGAAGCAAGTAACGTTCGTTACTTATCACATATTAAAGGATTATTCAGCTTAGCTTACTAATCTGATTACTAGCCCGAATCGTGATTCGGGCTTTTTTTTATTCTTAAAAAACTTTCTTTTTTAGATAGAAGAGAGCATCCGCCCATGCATAGGAGCGGGCAGTTCCTTTTTTTTGCCCCATGCCATGTTTAAAACAAAGAGAAATGATGAGTGCAAGGCTCCTTTTGTTCTTCGTGGCAACGATTTATATATTATTCTTATTCGGCATGAAAACTAAATAAACCTCCATAACAATCTTAATATACTGACTTTTTATGACGAAATTGTGTACATAAAAAGAGTAGAAATGAGGATATCTCCTTACTTCTACTCTATAACAAACTTTATTCTCCTAATTTCACCAAGCTGTAATTCTTTTTACCTTTACGGATAATAATAAATCTTCCATCGAATGAATTTTCTACTGTAACATGTGTATTCACATCAGTCACTTTTTCACCGTTCATAGAAATAGCTCCATTATTAATATCTTCTCTGGCTTGACGTCTAGAAGGTTCAATTCCTAAATCAACTAACCACTCAACGATATTTTTTGTTTCTTTTGAAGCATGGAAAGTCGGCATATCTTTAAATCCTTGTTCAATTTCATCCGCAGTTAATGATTTAATATCCCCACTAAATAATGCTTCTGTAATTTTTAGTGCTTGGGACAGTGCATGCTCACCATGAACAAATTTCGTCATTTCTTCTGCTAGCACTTTTTGCGCTTCACGCTTATGTGGCTCCGTTTGAACCTTCACTACTAATTCATCAATTCTATCCTTCGTTAAGAACGTAAAGTATTTCAAGTACTTAACTACATCACGGTCATCCGTATTCACCCAGAACTGGTAGAATTCAAATGGCGTTGTTTTTTCAGGATCTAACCAAACTGCTCCGCCTGCTGATTTACCAAATTTCGTACCGTCTGATTTTAATAATAATGGAATTGTTAATCCAAAAACTTTGGCTTCATGCCCTTCTAATTTACGAATTAAATCTAAACCACTTGTAATATTTCCCCACTGGTCACTACCACCAATTTGTAGTTGTACCCCTTCTTCTTTGTATAAGTGATGGAAATCCATTGCTTGTAATATTTGGTATGTGAATTCCGTAAATGAAATCCCTGTATCTAAACGGCTCGCTACTATATCTTTCGCTAACATACTATTTATACTAAAGTTTTTACCGTAGTCACGTAAAAACTTGATAATATTGATTTGATGCGTCCAGTCGTAGTTATTTACCATTTTCACTTCACTATTGCCGCCAAAATCAAATAGCTTTTGCATTTGTGCTGTTAATGCGTCAACATTATGCTGTACCTGTTCTAACGTCTGCAACTGACGCTCTGTTTGGCGTCCACTTGGATCCCCAATCGTCCCTGTTGCTCCCCCAACTAAAATCACTGGATGATGCCCAGCTAATTGAAACCGTTTCATCATCATAAACGGAATCAAATGTCCAATATGCATACTGTCACCTGTTGGATCTACACCACAGTACAAGGAAATCTTTTTCTCTTCTACTAATTCACGTAATCCGTCTGCATCTGTTTGTTGATTAATGGCATCGCGCCATTCTAATTCATCAATAATGTTCATGTCTTTCCATCCCCTTTAATATTTAAAATTTCAATTTAAAAAACAAAAAAGCCCCTATGTCTACATTAGACATAGGGACGATTATTAACCGTGTTACCACCCAGATTGCACAAATAGGAACAATTTCACTATCCATACCACTCTTAGCAATAATATCGATTGCCACTCCGCTTAGCATTACCTAAGATACTCCAGAGTGTAATTCACAAGTTTGTTTGTGCTAGGTTCCATCAACCCCTAGCTTTCTCGATAACAGTGACAAACTGCTACTGGGCTCTTTCAACGTATTTAATATGTTAAATTATAGCCAATTATAGTGAATTGAAAACACATTGTCAATTATGCCCAAAAAATATTCACAATTTATTTCTTGAAGCATAAAAAGATAAACATATTACGCCATTTATTCCTTAAACCTTTTACTTTAAATCTTCTCCAATAATCCTTACTTCTCTTTCTAACGTAACACCAAACTTCTCTTTAACTGTCTTTTGAACGAAATGAATTAAATCGATATAATCTTGCGCCGTTCCATTATCAACGTTTACCATGAATCCAGCATGTTTTGTTGAAACTTCCACACCGCCAATTCGCGTTCCTTGTAGTTCAGAGTCTTGAATAAGCTTACCAGCAAAGTTATTAGGCGGACGCTTGAAAACACTACCGCATGAAGGATATTCTAATGGCTGTTTCGATTCTCTTTTATACGTTAAATCATCCATTTTTTCTTTAATCTCTTCATATACACCTTTCTCAAGTTCAAATGTAGCTTCAAGTATGATGTAATGATTATTGGCAAATCTACTTTTACGATATCCAAAATCAAAGTCGTCTTTTGAAAGAGTAATTAGCTCTCCCTCTTTTGTCATGACAACCGCTTTTGTTAATACATATGCTACCTCACCACCGTATGCACCTGCATTCATATATAGAGCTCCCCCAACAGATCCCGGTATACCACAAGCAAATTCAAGCCCTGTTAAAGAATGTTCTAATGCTATTCTTGATATATCAATAATCGCTGCACCACTTTGTGCTACAATTGTCTGCTCGTTCACAGTAACATCCGTAATATGAGTCAAACTTAATGTAATTCCACGAATACCACCGTCTTTTATAATGACATTCGAGCCGTTTCCTAAAAACGTAATTGGAATGTTGTGTTTATTTGCATACTGTACAACTTGTTGAATCTCAGTATAGGTAGTAGGCTGTACAAACACATCTGCTTTTCCCCCTACTTTTATATGCGTATGATTCTTTAACATCTCATCTTGTTTTACATGTTCTTCCGGTAATACTGTACGTAAATATTTATATACTTCCTGCATATTCATTCTATGATTCCTCTATTTCTATTAATAATTAATGGCCTATCCTCTCGATAGTTCCAGCATTCTTAAAACTAGTTCTCTTATTCTCTTCCATTTCGCTTACAAGTTCATTCACTACACTACATGTAATGCCATGCTGAAAATAAGTAGATAATCGGCCACCACATAGATTACCTAAATAGTTTAGTAAGATAGCTTCCGTCTCTATCTTATCAAAAAATCGAGAAGAAAACTTTACCTTCAAAAATTTTCCGGTATAATCAAGTTTAAGATAGAAAAATTTAAAATCTAATCTCTTCCTTTACAAAACTCTATTATATCGCATGTCAATGCGAAAAAATATGTTTAAAGATGGAACTTTTCAAACTGATAAAAATGTCTATATTTTGTCATATCAAAAATAGACATTACAAAACTGTAAGGCTCTTGTAATATAAAAGGATGCCTCCTTATATGTTAAGGGCATCCTTTTTTCGATTATTTTAATTGAATTTTGACTGGCGATAATGGTTTTTCAGGATGATATGGTGACATCTCCACTTCTAATACATAATTCTTTAAACTAAAATTCTTCACACCATATTCGCCATCTAGCTGAAACGTTGCCTGGAATTGTAACTTCTCCTTATTCAATACCTTCACATCACTGCCCTTTACAACATGACCAATTGGTGCAAATTCCTTATCTACATATGAAGAATCCATTAAATTCATAACTTCCCCACAATTTATCAATTCATCCATAGATTTATGTTTTGTATCGGCATTTTGAAGTGTATACTGTACGATTAATCGCTGTTTTTTATGTTGAATTTTATTCACGACAATCTTTAAATCACTACGAGTGCTTTGTATTTCAAATGGTGTCTTTTGATTTAAAGCCTGAATAGACGGCTTTTCAGATAATCTCACATTCGGATGTAGCGTAATAAATTCCGCTCCCTCTGGAATTTTCCCGAAAATAGATCGTTCATCAGATTCTATCTGATTTCCAACCTTTTCTCTTCCAAATTCAATACCTGATGTTTTAAAATCAATTTCATTCCCCTTATCATCAGTTACCTTTCCAATTCTTACTAAATCATTTTCTCCGGCAAGTGGATACATTGCTTTATAGTCGATAGCAACGGATCCTTTTCCCACTGTAATCTTTTCAAAGTTAAATGTATGTTCTTTATCTTCACTACTTACGGATTGCTGCGGGTTAATCATTTTATTTTCTAGTTGCTTTACTGGAATATCAAATTTCCAAATCCCTTTTGTGTCTCCGATAGACGTAATGGTAATTGGTAATGTAGTATTTTGGGGAAGCTCTTTTTCTGGATAATTAATATGAATATTTCCGAACCAACCGTCTTTTGTTATTTTGCCATCAAATGAAGCTGCACGCATCCATTTCTCGCTTCCATCAACAAGTTTAAAATCATAATAAAAGTCTCTGTCAGAATTATGCCTTATCTCTACTTCATCTGGGTTATCCACTTTAAATGTAATACCAATTCTACCACCATCATAATAAACACTATTCATTGTTACGCTAATCCCATTGCTCACCGCCTGCTGATTTAACTCTGTTACAAGCTTACTTGCCGACAGATTTTGACCAATTGTATCATGAAAATGCGAATAAATTTTCCCGATAATCGGAACTTCCGCCAAGACACGGCTCATTTGTGGAAACACAAATCCAGAGCCTAATACACCTATACAGATTGAAGCGGCAGTTAACAAAGCGATTCTTCTTTTCTTATATGTTCTTTTAACAGGTTTTTCCGCCTTCGCTCTAGCAATCCCTTTTTGTATAGTCAAATTTAATTCTTTTTTTGGAACATCAATTTTATTTACCTCGTCATTAAACCACTGCTTATCCAATTCTCTTCACTCCCCCCTAATAAATTTTTTAACGCTTTTCTTGCCCGGTGCAAATATGTCTTTACTGTTCCCTCTGGTATATTCATTTGCCAAGCAATTTTATTGATTGAAAGATCATGATAATAATATAAAATGATTACTGTTTGATAATTTTCATCCAATTTTTGAATTGCTTCTTGTAAGTCGATATTTTGTTCAATTTGATGTAATTTATTTGGCATCTCGCCATATGTATCCGCTTCTCTTCCGTCCTCTATCTTCTTCACTTTTTTCTTTTCACTTAATAGCTGATAGGCATTATGTATAAGAATACGTGTCAACCATGTCAAAAAATAGTTCGGTTTCTTTAATTGCTCTATGGATAAATACGCTTTATAAACTGTTTCTTGTACAATATCTAGTGCATCTTCTTTATTCTGTACATACAGATAAGCAGTCCGATACAATTGATCTTGATATAAACTAATAAGCTGTTCGAAAGCTGCATCGTCACCTTTTCTTGCCTTTTTGACTAATTTTATTTCATCCATCGTATCCCCTCCTTTCATTTATTAGATAGATAGAAGGGCAGTTTGGTTTCAAAAATTTATTTTTGTTCCATACAAAAGAGCACATCCAATCGAATGTGCTCTTTTTACACTTAATTATTTATCGTTTTCTTCTTTTTCCCTATCAAACCATAATAATTCATCATCATCAACATCACCATTATAGTTGATCAGAATTTCTTCTCCTGCTTTTATATCCGTGTAAGCAAAGAATTTAAACGTGTGATTCTCAAAAACGATCTCATACGTCGCATTCGGCGTATAAGAATGATTAAATAACATACCGTAACCTAAAAGAATTGCCGTATGATTCACTCCATACTCAAATGCGTAGTCAGCAAGTAATGTTTTCTCTATAAACTCATGCTGTTCATTCGGATAAGAGATAACGGGTGCTTCGTGTAGAAGTTCGCCCTTTTTTATATCACGCTTTGCGAATACTCCTCTATTAAATTCTCCATCGCTAAGTGCGGAAGTCTTGATTTCAATCATATTCTTCACCTATACATTTCTTTCTCTGAAGTATTTTGTCCCGCATTAACGGGCAGTAAGACCCCCACTAATGGAAGTTTCACTTTATCTCCTTAAGCTTGGCAGATAATGAGAAGAAAAGCAATTGGTTTTATTTTTCCTTTTTATATAAATGGGAGCTAATATTCCATTAATCCCTAGATCATATATAATTAAATGATAAAAATTGACTAAAGCCACTTTTTATTTCCATTCATTATCTCGATCTTCTACCTTCTCAGATAAACGCTTTTTTTGTATTATAGCGTGATCTATATACTCCTCTGAGAATTCCGTAGCATATCTCTTATGATAAGATACTCCTCGTAACTGGTCATCTTCATGTAGAACCAATCTCTTCATATAGATATGAAAAAGTATTTCTACTACACCAATAAGAAGAGCCGACCAAAATGAAGCTGCTGTAATGCCACGAGGCACATTAACATTTGTAAGAAAATAAGTTAATATCCAAATTCCTAAAAAACTTAAGCCAAAGTCAACAATTGTAGCAACCGTATTTCCATACTTAGGCAAAATAAACAAATCTCCAATTAGATAGGCTACTCCTGTAATTACTAACGAAATAAACAAAACCCTAGGAATAGAAACACCTTGAAAAATACTTAATATCATGAGTAACACAGCACTAATTGCAGTATATTTGATTAATAAAGCAACGATATGTTTCATTCGTGCTCCTCCATTTTCCAGCTTTCATTTAGAAATAAAATTTTCATTTTTATACCTTATATTAGATTGTGTTCGTACTGTAAAAACATACAGGAAATTATAAACAAAAAAAATGTTGGCGGAAGGTCACTCACTATTCCACCAACATTTTTTCATTTATCTCATACTATGTCATGCAATAAAGTGGAACTTTAATCAGTGGGGGTTTTCTCCATCCTCCACTGATTATTAGCCCTCACCAATCGGGCTTTTACGGACAGTTCATCTCCCACCTAACTTCTTTGCTTTCACTGAATTTTGAAGTGGGAGTGTTACTGTCCGTTAATGCGGGATAAAGAATCTCACTTCTAAGTCCCTTCCGTACCATAGTCCTCAATAGTTAACTTTACGCTATATTTGATTGGAACCTTACTAAATGTTTTATCCCAATCTTTTTCGACCTTTTTCCATACTTTTGGATACTCAATTTTTAATCTGTTACCGAAGCCAGCGACATCGACCTGATATTCCTTTTGAATCTTTTTTAATGTCCGCTTCACCAATCGATTCACTTCTTGTTCCGCAGATTTTTCTACACTTCTTAGAAATTTATTTTCAAAAGGTTCTCCTGAAGCGACCCAGTTTTCAGATAGCCGTCCCTCTGATTGGATGTTCACATCAAAAGAGATGTTATTTCCTTTAACGTGGGGTTGGATTTTACTTTTCATAGATTTCACTTCATACAGGATGGGCTTTCCTGTCTTTTCATCAAAACTTTTCACCAAACCGCTTTTCCCTTTCCCAGTTATCCATGTTAACCCCTCTAACTCATTTTCATTCAAAAAACCGCGCAGCTTTTTTGTCTTTCCTTTGATTACGGCAGCCCCCGCAAATTTCACTTCTCCATTTATCGAAATCACATTTGGCAAAAGAAAACTAGCCCCTGAATGGATCTTTCCTGGTAATTTAGCCAGCGGCACGGGAGGTAAAATCCGTGATGATCTATATTGATTATCCCCAATTCCGATCAAAAGGAACGCTGGAATTTCTCCTGCTTCCCTCGATTTCAATGTCTCACTAGCTCGCCCCTTACTAATTAACACGAGGCAACTTGGTCTCATCTCATTATCACGGATGTAAATATCCAGTAACTGCTTCAAACTATACATTCGTGCAAGACTTTCACTAACAACAATCACTTTCGTGTGATGGAAGATTATAGGACGCTGCCTTCTTAATGCGACTTCACGAATCGATTGGTGAAGAGAATCTCCGGTTTCAGAAATATTCGTGTAGGCTTTTTGTTGTCCCCCTCCACCCTTTCCTTTACCTGATAATTCTGGTTTAACAAACTGATAGGTCGATGTTATAAGATTCCTTTTTCGATAACCTCCTCCATGTTCTTCTATCTCTTTCTCAACTTTCGTCTCCTTCCCTTTATCAAATGCCAGCCCTACCGCGAACCCCTGCTCTTCAATTTCACGACTGCTCCAACACCCTGTAAGAGCCAGCAGCAAAAGAACTGATGATAAAGCCAAAAGAAGTCGTACATTATTCACACTTCGGTTCATTCTTTCTCTTCCTCCATCTTGAAATTACAAGGAGAAGCAGTGGTAGGATACCAAATAATATCATCGCCGCATTACCAATCACATCCCCCAATTTAAATAGATCATTAATGTTTTTCGGAATTTGAGAAACGATATAAATAACCGGGAGTAGCCCATACAAAAAGGAATGAATATTTTTATTAAAGAGCTGTGCCAGTCCCAAAGCAGCAGCATAATAGCAAATTGTATAAGTTGCGAAGATTTGCATAATCCATATCACAAGTAATAAAGACTCAAATCTCTCAAATATCAAACCAGGGAGTTCAAAACTTCGCATAAGATCGATCGTAGGCCATGTTCTCATTAATACCCCATCGACAGAAAACGTTCCTATAACCATCACAACTGTAATGACATAAAAAATTAAGGGAATAGCAGTTCCAATTAGAACGACTTTTACAGCTTGGCGTGGTTGTTTCATAAATGCCAAAAGGAGCAACATGATTTCGGCACCTGAATATGCAAGCGTTGTTGTTTTTAAGCCTTTTAGTACTGGGATAATCCCTAACCCTAATACAGGACGAAGATTGTCTATCTCAAATATTCCAATGCTCATAAAGGAAGTGAACAAGAAAATAAAGACTGTAATTGGAAATATAATTTCAAATAAACGTGCTATTGAGTTTATTCCGCCTAGGTTTAAATAGAGACTCACCCACATAAATGGCATGATAATAGCCCATCCAGGTGTTCCTTCCAGTAAAAAGAAACTTGTTATTCCTTCCAGTGTTTTGACTTCAAATGAAGAAAGCATAAAAAAGTAACCTACAATAAATAGACTAAGTATCGCTCCTACCCATTTCCCTACAATTTCTTGATTATATTGATAAAATGTTTTTCCAGGAAATTGTTGACTTAATTTGACCATGATTATCCCTGCAACCATCGCAATTAATCCGCCTAAAATAACGGTTATCCAAACATCTGGTGTGTTTACTTTCTCAGCAGCTGTTCTGGGCAAGGTGAGAATTCCTACTGCGAGTATATAATTGATAAGAATGACAGCCGCTTGCGAAGTCGGAATTCGATCTTTAGAGTTGGTAATCATCCCTCTTCTTCACTTCCTTTTCGTATCGAATCTTTCATATTCATCATTTTTGGGCGACGTTTCATCATCTGAAGTGGCATGCGAATCATGAAATCTTTCCAATCGCTTAAATGATAAACAACAGCTGGACTGGCATATGGTACGCCGAAACTCTTCAATCTCGCTATATGACTGCATAGAACGAGAAAAAACAGAATGACTCCGTATAGTCCAAATATGGCAGCGCAAAACATAGCTACAAAGCGAAGGATCCGTAGTGGAATTGCTGTACTATAATGAGGGAGCGCAAAGGAAGAAATAGCAGTGGCCGCTACTACAATTACCATAATTGGACTAATAATTCCCGCTTCTACGGCAGCCTGTCCAATGATTAATCCACCGACAATTCCCATCGCTGAACCAATCGGCTTAGGCAGGCGTAGCCCTGCTTCCCGCAAAATTTCGATGGCTATTTCCATAAATAATGCTTCTATAATTGCAGGAAACGGAACTCCTTCCCGTCCCCCAAGAATTGAAATAGCCAACTTGGTCGGAATTAATCCAGGATGAAATGAGATAAAGGAAATGTACAAAGCAGGTGCAAAAAGAGAAATAATAGCTGCTCCAAAACGCAATAAACGGATAAACGTGCCTGGAATCCAACGTTCATAATAATCTTCGGGCGATTGCATCAGCATGCTAAATGTAACTGGAACAATCAGGGCAAAAGGTGTTCCATCCAATAAAATCGCAACACGCCCTTCCATCAACGCTGCGATGACGCGATCAGGGCGCTCCGTACTCTGTGCTTGTGGAAACGGGCTGAGGTAATTATCTTCGATGAGCTGCTCCACATATCCTGATTCTGGCACATTATCAATATTGATTTTCTGAATTCTTTTCTTAACCTCTTCTACCAATTCCGAATCAGCAATCTCTTTCATATAGGCAATAACCAACTCTTTTTTTGCCCGCTCTCCTACATGAAATTTTGTTAATGACAATCCCTCGTTTTCGCCATGTAGCCGTAAAAGAGCGGTATTATCAGACAAAACTTCTGTGAAACCTACCCGTGGACCTCTAACTGATCCCTCTGATATCGGCTCTTCAACATTGCGTGTTTTTCCTTTTTTTGTACCAAGAATTAATACACCTGCTAATCCATCAACTAAGAGTGCCGTTGAACCTATCAACACTTTTGCCATCAACTCTTTTATAGAATAGACTTCTTCTACCTCACTAATAGAAAGGACGCGATTCTTAATAAACTCTTTTGAAATGGTACCTTCCACATAAGATGGTGCACTCTTATATTCTTCATAAAAATTAAACATCAATGACTTCAAAATATGCATATTAATGAGATCCTTATCCGACAGTCCTTCCACAAAAACAAGCGCCGCTCGAATATTTGTCCCCCCTATGTTAAACTCTCGAAAGTGGGCATCCGAGTTATAACTAACTTCTTTTTTTACAAGCTCTAGATCCAAGGTAAAATCGCCTGTAAAATAATCTGTTACGTTTTGAAAAGGCTTATCCTGATATGTATCGGTTTGTTGCCTCATCTTTGATTCCTTCTCTTTCATCCTCATCACTCTTTCTCTAATGTACGGATCCAACTAAAAACTCTTGAGGTCACATAAGGAACGAAAAATACTATAAAAGTTTGCACAAACACTTTCCAATCTGGAAGATAAGAAACAAGCATTTTCCACATTTTAATCACCCAATATCCGCAGTTGACACTGCGATTTCTCACCCTAATTGGAATTTCTTAAGCATTATTATGTCGAATGTACGGAAATTTAATCCATTCAAAGCTTTATCATTACTTTCTTGTTGATATTAGCCTTCTACTATCAAAAACTTATAATTGGATGTAGGATTAGACAAAAAAGCCCATCTTTTTATAAAGATTGGGACTTCTTTGTTTATTACTAACGATGAAGCATACCCTTGGACAATCAAAAAAGAAGCATAACCCTAAGTTATGCTTCCTTTTATATATTTATAACGGTACATCAATTGAATTAATTAAGTTTCCCTTTTTTGAACATCGAAATGATAGCCACAAACAATATTGCAATAATACCACTAAAAACAAATAAATAACTTAATGGAATTAAGAAGAAAGGCTCCACCAAAGTACCGTCTGGTTCCACTCTTGAGCAGATCATACTATAGATAACTAAGCATAAAATCCCTAAAAATATTGGTGTAGAAGCTAATAAAGTGAAATTTTAATCAGTGGGGGTTTTCTCCATCCCCCACTGATTATTAGCCCTCACCAATCGGGCTTTTACGTACAGTTCATCTCCCACCTAACTTCTTTGCTTTCGCTGAATTTTGAGATGGGAGTGTTACTGTCCGTTAATGCGGGATAAATATTTATTTTTCATCATACATTAAAACTTATGATTTCATTTCTAAATATTGATGCTGGAAAATACACATTCTGATTGCATTATGGTAGTTACCATCAACAAAAAATTCATCTTGTAACTCGCCTTCAATCGTAAAACCGACTTTTTTGTAAATATGCGTAGCTTTTTCATTTTCTTTATCCACTACTAAATAAAGTTTGTGCATATTTAATACTGAAAAGGCGTAATTCATCGCTAAACGGGTTGCGCACGCTGCATAACCATACCCTTGATACTTTGGATCAATGATAATTTGAAATTCTGTTCTTCGATGAATGTAATCAATCTCCACTAATTCAACTAATCCAATCATATTATTATCTTTTTCTACTATAAATCGACGTTCACTTTGATCATGAATGTGCTTATCATATAGATCCTGCAACTCCACAAAAGCTTCATAAGGTTCTTCAAACCAATAAGACATAATATGTGCATTGTTGTTAAGTTCATGAACAAATTTCAAATCTTCTCGTTCTAATGGGCGCAGTTTAGGTTCTTGACTCATTTTTTCAATCTCCATTCTTCATTTCATTTCTCAACAGTTTTCACTTCAAAACGCTCCCTTACAACTCTCTACTCACATTCTAATCCTTCAAGTAACTTGAAGGTCAAGGAGGAAGTAAACATACATTTTGTCTCTTTTCATCACTAGAATGAAAAAAGTAGTGCGAACCAATACCTTGGTCTGCACTACTTTTTAGTATGCTTTATGTAATTCATGCAAAAGTGGTTTCATATACGATATAGCTTTGCATCAAAATCATATTTAATGTTTCTTCAAATCCCTCATATTAGATATATATAAAGCAATCACTAAAATGAGAATAGATCCTGCATATAATAATGTTTCAAATGGCTCTTCATGAGAAACAATAATTAATCGAATTAGAGCTGTAATTCCTATGTAAATAAAATAACGTAATGGAAAATGATAATTCGATTTAAAATATTTAATAATCAATGCAATAAATTCAAAGTATAAAAAGTAAACAATAATACTTTCAACTAATTTATAGGATGTGTATTTCTTTGCGGAAAATATGTATTGTATAAATGTAATTGTTTCATTAATTAAAAAGATAGATAGAACAATGGATAATATGATTAAAGCTGTATTTAATATCCATTGTAAAACACTGGCAATAAAGTCATCGACATTAAATGATCGCATTTTCTAGCACTCCTCTACGTATATGTCATGCTCATATATTATAGCAAAATTATCCTGCTATATAAATTGCAGAAGCATTAAATCGTAGTTTCTTCCTCGTATAAGCAAGTCTTATCGTATGAATTAATTTTATTTAATATTCATAAATTATCAATTGATAATCATCACTCCTAAAATAAGTGCATAATCCTGTAAAGCATACTTATATGCACATTGAGAAATACCATTGAAATTAAATTCACATACCTTGCATTACAAGTTAATTTTATGTTACCTTTATTACAACACTTGCATTGCAAGGTATCCTCACAATTATATACCTTGTATTACAAGATATATATAAAGATATACGAACAGGAGGGCTAAAATGGCTGACTCAACGCAAATGCTAAAAGGAATTTTGGATGGTTGTATTTTAGCCATTATTCAAGAAGGTGAAATATACGGTTACGAATTAACAGAGAAATTACATAGCTATGGTTTTCACTCTTTTAGTGAGGGCACGATCTATCCATTACTATTACGTATGCAAAAAGAAGGATTGGTTACGAGCGTATTAAGGGAATCAACTGCTGGCCCTAAGCGGAAGTACTATCAACTATCAGAATTAGGGGAGAAAGAATTAAACAACTTCAAAGAGCGCTGGACTGATTTAAAGCTATCTGTTGAAAAAGTGATTAATAAAGGGGGCGAATAGAATGTTATCAACAAAGTCTGAACAATTTTTAATTGAACTCAGAATGTACTTACTGCAACGCGGAAAAAAAGATGAAGATATAAATGCAATAGTAGACGAACTAGAAGTTCATTTAGCAGAAGCTGAACAAAGAGGCCAGAATGTTGATCATATTATTGGAAAAAGTCGTAAACAGCACATGAAGAATATTGGGAAAGAACTACCTGTAGACAAGGAAGGATTGCTCGTCATCATTCCTGCAGCGATTTTAGTTATCGTTGCTTCTATGTGCTTTGCTCCAGCAGTAAGAGGGCAGTTCAAAATTTCACAAAACATATTGTTATTTGGATCATTACCTTTATTCTTGGCCCTTGCTATATTTGCATTTACGCTATTTAAAGGACTTCCAAAAGTATACCCATCTAGAAAAAACACAATTTTTCTTTTAATAGTAGCTCATCTTATTACCATCGGCGGATGGGTTGGTTTTTATTTTTGGTTAGATGGACGACTTGATACAGATTACTTTGTAGCAACTACTACGCAAAACTATATCATCGCTGGCGTATGTGTCCTTATTTTTATTTTGTTTGCATTGTATACAAAATCATGGGTTACAATTTTTGCTGCATTCACAATATGTATCGGTCCGCTTTTAGAACACGTTATTCCAAGTGAAATAAATAAAGATCCAATATATATTACACTAACGATTATCATTAGTATCGTCATAGGTATTTTGCTAGTAATCTATTTCTACAAGAAGGCGAAAACCACTTCCAATACTTAGGAAGTGGTTTTCTTCCTATTCCACTGATTATTCCCCCTCACTAATCGGGCTTTTATGGGCGATTGATCTCTCACCTAACTTCTTTGCTTTCGCTGAATTTTGAGGTGGGAGTGTTACTGTCCGTTAATGCGGGATAAATTTAAAAAGATACATTTCAATATTCTACTTTCAATCCTAAACTTTTACGTTATACTAAAATAATATATAAATATATGAAGGAGAAAGCGGTATGGATATGAAAGAAAAACAAACAATGATGGAGAGTATCCCTCAACAAGGTTTTTTTGGTCACCCTAAAGGTTTATTCACTTTATTTTTCACCGAATTTTGGGAAAGATTTTCTTATTATGGAATGAGAGCTATTTTACTTTACTATATGTATTATTCCATCGCAAAAGGTGGATTAGGACTTGATCAAGCTACTGCCACTTCAATCATGGCAATTTACGGCTCTCTATTATACATGTCCAGTGTTATCGGCGGCTGGGTCTCTGATCGTTTACTCGGTTCAAGTAAAACAGTCTTTTGGGGTGGCGTTTTAATTATGATTGGCCACCTTATTCTAACATTGCCGGGTAGTATCATTACTTTATTTATTTCTATGGTATTTTTAATACTTGGGACAGGATTATTAAAACCAAATATCTCTAGCATTGTTGGAAATTTATATCATGAATCAGACACACGCCGAGACTCTGGTTTCAGTATTTTTTATATGGGCATTAATTTAGGTGCTCTTGTAGCTCCTTTAGTTGTCGGTACATTAGGACAACAATATAACTTCCATCTTGGTTTCGGAGTCGCAGCAATTGGTATGGTAATAGGTTTAATACTATTTGTTTTTACGAAAAAAAAAGACTCTTGGAGTAGCTGGCACTCAAGTGCCAAACCCTTTAACAGATATTGAAAGAAAAAAAACTATTAAACACTTTAGCATCAGTATCATTGTAATCATACTTTTATGTGCTATTACAATACCAACGGGTATATTAACTATTAATCGTTTTACTTTTTTAATTAGTATCTTAGGAATTATTATTCCTACTTGTTACTTTATTTATATGTATCGTAGTCCAAAAACCACTAAAGTTGAACGTTCTCGCCTGCTTGCTTATATACCCCTATTTATTTCAGCTGCGATATTTTGGGCGATACAAGAACAAGGTGCAATTATTTTAGCAACATATGCAGATCAACGAACTCAGTTACAATTCGCTGGATTTAAAATACAACCCGCATGGTTCCAATCATTAAGTCCTATATTTATAGTAATACTAGCACCAATATTCGCGTGGATTTGGGTAAAACTGAATACAAAACAACCTCCCACTCCTAAAAAATTCGCTATTGGATTACTTTTTGCTGGATTGTCATTTTTAATCATGATGATCCCTGCCTTTATTAACGGTACAGAATCTCTAGCAAGCCCTATATGGCTAGTTCTTAGCTTTTTGTTAATCGTAATTGGGGAAGTTTGTTTATCGCCTGCTGGATTATCAATAACAACAAAATTAGCTCCAGCTGCTTTTTCAGCACAAACAATCAGTTTATGGTTTCTATCTACCGCATCCGCACAAGCCATAAATGCACAAGTTGTAAAACTGTATAATCCCGCAACAGAAATCATTTACTTTGGAGTAATTGGAGCTATATCCATTATAGTAAGTATCACTTTATTTATGCTATCAACAAAAATTCAAAGCTTCATGAAAGGACTTCAGTAAAGAGTCACTCGAATCGTTCAACGATATAAGTTATTTCAATTCAATATCTATTTCATAAAAAATAAAGAAGCTGGTACTATACCAACTTCTTTATTTTTTATAAATGGAATTATTTTTTATGCCATTGTCACTTTTTGATTCTTTTACATAAAAACATTACACACTCAACAATCGGATTCTCTATCCACTTCATTTTTCAGAACAATCACTTTACCACAAACAAAAAGAACCATAAGCTTGCCGTTCCGGCAAACTTATGGTTCATATCACAACAAAATAAAAAAACCACCAAATATGTATTGGTGGAGACGGTGGGAGTCGAACCCACGTCCAAAGATATTGACACTTAAGCTTCTACGAGTGTAGTCGATATATTGGCATTTCGCGAACTCTTCGGCCTATCGACAGGCTTCTAAATTGCTAGTCTGATTGTTCTCTTCCTTCGTCCTCAGACGGCGAACTCCGGCGTAGTCCACTTAGTTTGAGTCCCTTACCCTACCACATGGACGATGGAGGGAGGAACCGCTAAGCTGTATTAAGCAGCTAAAGCGAAGTTGTTTTGTTGTTTGCCAGTTATTGGCTTTGACGTTTTAACGAGGCCGATCCCCTCGACTCGCAACTTAAGCTCAAACTACCCCTGTCGAATCCGTAACGTCCCCATATAAGAATGGAGCATACGAAGTATATTCGTGATAGCTACTTAATGAGCTGTTTTTCAATGTTCACTGGCCTTACATGAATTATTATATCATACGTTCAACATTTTACAAATGTAAATTTTTGTATTACATCTTTTGACGATCACGGAATGCACGTGCGATTTCGCGTTTCGCTTCCTTCTCTTTTAAATCATGACGCTTATCATATTGTTTCTTCCCTCGTGCTACACCAAGTGCCATTTTCGCAAATCCATTTTTTAAATAGATTTTAACTGGAACAAGCGTATAACCTGTTTCTTTTGAATAGCCAATTAGCTTGTCGATTTCTTTCTTATGAAGAAGTAATTTCCTTGTACGAAGTGGCTCGTGATTGAAACGATTCCCTTGCTCATATGGACTAATATGCATATTATACACCCAAACTTCACCATTATGTATACGTGCGAAAGCATCTTTTAAGTTTACGCGTCCGGCGCGAATAGACTTAATTTCCGTTCCTTGAAGGACAAGCCCTGCTTCGTATGTTTCGTCGATGAAATAATCATGAAATACTTTTTTATTTTGTGCAATAACCTTACCACTACCTTTTGGCATTTTATGTCCCTCCTCTATTTGTACCATTTTAACAAAAATTACGAAAAAGTGGAAGTGCTCGCTCAGAATGTTCGGCTCTGATCGGCTAAGGTTCTTTCGCATAGAGGATGCTTTTTATCTTCTTTTGCAGAAGGTTCTTAAACACGAAGAGCTTGCCGCCTTAACTAGATACCACCAGAAAAGAAGTGGCTTCGCTCAGTATATAAGCAAAGCCCTCCTTCTTACTTACGCTTTTTCTTTTTCTTCTTAAATCCTGGGACATTTTCAAAGAATGGCTTTTTCTTTTTACCGTTACCATCTTTTTTCCCTGGACGACCAGAGGATTCTTTCCCTTGACCACCACGTTCGTATTTTCTTCCACTACCACGTTCATTGTCACGTGCACCGCCGCGCTCATTATTACGTTCGCCGCGACCACTGCGTCTCTTTCTACCACCTTTTGGCTGTTCAATCACAACTGGACGATCTTTGAATTTACGTCTTGGGCTACCTTTCATACCGACGATTTCAAAATCAATTGCGCGTTCATCTTTGTTTACATTAATAACGCGAATTGTAATTTCATCACCGATGCGGAAGACGTTACCTGTACGTTCACCGATCATCGCAAAGTGCTGTTCGTCATAACGATAGTAATCATCCGTTAAATAGCTAACGTGAACAAGACCTTCAATTGTATTCGGAAGCTCTACGAATAAACCGAAGTTTGTTACAGAACTAATCATACCGTCGTACTCTTCACCGATCTTATCAAGCATATATTCTGCTTTTTTCAGTTCGTCTGTTTCGCGTTCTGCCTCAACAGCGCGGCGTTCCATGTTAGAAGAATGCTCTGCAATCTCTGGTAACTTTTCACGCCATTTTGCTTGTGTTTCGTTATCAATTTTACCGTTAATAATATATTCACGAATTAATCGGTGAACAATCGTATCTGGATAACGACGAATTGGTGATGTGAAATGTGTATAGAATTCTGTTGATAAACCGAAGTGACCTAAGCTATCTGCATCGTAACGAGCTTGTTTCATCGAACGAAGCATAACTGTTGAAATCACGACTTCCTCAGGCTGCCCTTGTACCATTTCAAGAATTTGTTGCAGCGCGCGAGGATGTATTTCATTCGCACGTCCTTTTACCGCATAGCCAAAGTTTGTTACAAATTCGAAGAAACGCTCTAATTTATCTTCTTTCGGATCTTCATGGACACGGTACATAAACGGTACGTTCATCCAATGGAAATGCTCTGCTACCGTTTCATTGGCAACAAGCATGAATTCTTCAATTAGCTTTTCTGATACCGAACGATCACGCATTACAACATCTGTCGGTTTACCTTCTTCATCTACTAGTACTTTTGCTTCTTTAAAGTCAAAGTCAATCGCACCACGTCTCATACGTTTTTCACGTAAGATTTGCGCTAACTGACCCATCTCTTTAAACATCGGTACTAATGGCTCATAACGTTTAATTAACTCTTTGTCTTCATCTTCTAAAATACTTCTTACATCAGCGTATGTCATACGCTCTGTCGTTTTAATGACACTTTGGAAAATCTCATGGCTCACAACATCACCAAGATTGTTAATTTCCATTTCACAAGATAGTGTAAGGCGATCCACTTTCGGATTCAAGGAACAGATTCCGTTTGATAAACGATGTGGAATCATCGGAATTACACGGTCAACAAGATACACACTCGTTGCTCTCTCTGCTGCTTCAACATCAATTGGAGATCCTTCATGGACATAATGACTTACATCCGCAATATGAACACCAAGTTTATAATTACCATTCTCAAGCCTTGTTACTGTTACCGCATCATCTAAGTCTTTTGCATCTGCACCATCAATTGTCACAATCATTTGATCACGAAGATCTCGGCGGTCTTTTAAATCTTCTTCTGAAATCGTTTCTGGTACACTGTTCGCGTGTTCCATTACATCTTCCGGGAATGCTAATGGCAAATGATGTTTATGAATAACAGATAAGATATCTACCCCTGGGTCATTTTTATGACCTAGAATTTGAATAACTTCCCCCTCCGCACTTAAACGATCTTGCGGATAGCTTGTAATTTTCACAACAACTTTATGCCCTTCTACCGCACCCATAGATGCACTTTTCGGAATAAAAATGTCACTTGTCCAACGTTTATTATCAGGAAGTACAAATCCAAAATTTTTTGATTCTGTATATGTACCAACTAGTTCCTTCGTACCACGTTCTACAATACGAATGATCGTACCTTCTTGGCGTGATCCGCTAGATTGTGAATTAATACGAGCTAACACTGTATCGCCATGAAGTGCACCATTTAATTCTGTGGGCGGGATAAAAATATCATCGTCGCCTGTCTTCTTCTCTTCCGGCACGACAAATGCAAAACCACGTGCATGTCCAATTAACTTACCGCGCACTAAATTCATCTTTTCTGGAAGGCCATAGCGATTGCTACGTGTACGAACAACAAGTCCTTTCTCTTCCATCATAACAAGTGCCTTTACAAAATCTTTGAAGCCAGCGGAATCTACAATTCCAAAAGCAGCTTCTAATTCTTGTATCGTTAGCGGCTTATACGCTTCTTCTTTCATAAATAACAATAATTTATCAATATGTTCTTGAATAATGTCTTCCAAGCACAAATACCTCCTTTAAATCCTCATATTATTTAGTGTATCCGAAACATTGACTCTATATAAAGTGAAACTTCTATAAACACTCGTTTTTCACCATTTATTCTGCTGCGTAATCCTCATCTCAAAAGTTTATTTCTATATAAACCCCTTTTGATTTACAGGAACCTACGTTGCGTCTATAAAAGAAGCCCTCCACTCATTCTCTCCTTCTGTTCTCACACAGCATGGGGCGAAAAAAGGCACTGACCACTTCTATCCATCGATGGACCCTCTCTTCCACCCTAAAAAGAATGGTTTTAATACCTCATGAAAAAAAGAGGCAACTAGATCTTACCAATCTAGTTGCTCCAAGAAGTTATATACATCCTCGTGTAGCTCATCACGTTGTTTATCAAGCGTAATAACATGCGTAGAATCTTCATACCACTTAATTTCTTTTAACGTGGACTCTACACCATTATAGATAATGTTTGCACTGTCTGTATTAATCATTTCATCATGGCGTGCTTGTACAACAAATGTTGGAGCATAAATCATATCAACATTATTGCGTACGTCACGAATTAAATCTTGTAATGCTTTTAATGTATTCATTGGTGTCTTTTTAAATTCCATCATTTCTTCTGCAATTTGCTCTGGTGATTTCTGCTCACGTTTTTTATATTCACGTGCGTATGCCAATATACCTTGGTACATAATTTCTTCGCTCTTAATGTACATTGGCGCACACATTGGTACAACACCTAAAATCGGTAATGTATAAGCAAGTTTTAACGAGAATACACCGCCCAGTGATAGTCCAACAGCCGCAATCTTCTCATATCCTTGATCCTTCAAATGTTGATACGCAGCCATAGCATCTTTCCACCAGTCTTCAGGACCTGTACGAACAAGTTGTTCTGGCGGTACACCATGACCTTTATAAATTGGGGCGTGGCAAGTATAGCCTTTTTTCTCTAAAAAACGCCCGAGCATACGTACATCAGCTGAATTTCCCGTGAATCCATGTAGTAATAAAACAGCACGGTCTCCACCTTCAAATGTAAATGGTTTCGGAGATGCTAATTTCATCATCTTCTTCTCCTCTTTCTCTTCTATAATCTAGTCGTATTGTTTCTATCCTTAGTTTACCATAGTTCCATTTCCATAATCTAATTAGAAACTTTTTGCGAATAATGAAATACAAATGAGACAAAAAAAGAAGAACCATTAGCGCGAATCCGCTAACGCTTCTTCTTTTTTCATATCTGTCAAAAAGCAAGACCTTTACTTATATGCTTAAGTACGTAACTCCAATTGTTAGTGCAAAGAATAGTACAGCTAAAACAACTGTAATACGGTTTAATACCGCTTCAATTCCGCGTGCTTTTTGCTTACCAAATAATTGCTCTGCACCGCCTGAAATAGCACCTGAAAGGCCTGAACTATTACTAGACTGCATAAGTACCATAACAATCATTAAAATCGATACAATAATAAGTAAAACTGATAATAACGTATGCACCTGGCGTACCTCCTACAAAGATTCAGTTAATTTAACTGTAGCACAAATCCAACAGAAAAGCGAGAGCTGTTCCTATTGCTCTCGCTTTCATCTATTACATAAACATGGTTGCAAATAGCGGTCCAAGCAGACAAGTTAAAATAGCCGTCAATGTCATTGTTACCGATCCAATAACACCTTCATGTTCATTGTTTTTCATCGCTCTCATCACACCCATAATATGTGATGCACATCCAAAACCAATCCCTTTACCAACAGAGTTTGTAACGCGGCTCCATTTCAATAAAAGCGGACCTGTAATTGTTCCTGTAATCCCTGCAACAACAACGAATGCTGCTGTTAAAGATGGAACGCCGCCAACCTGCTCAGATACACTCATTGCAACTGGCATTGTTACGGATTTTGGTAAAGAAGATAAAATTAAGCTTTTATCTGTTCCCATAAGCGTTGCAATCACTAAGTCACTTGCAATCGCAACTGTTGTTCCGACTAATACACCACCCGCAATCGGTACAATATATTTTTGCAACACATGACGCTGTTTATATAGTGGAATAGCAAATGCTACCACCCCTGGACCAAGCAGTTTTGAAATCCAGCCCCCACCACTCTGCATGTATTGTTGATATGGTATATCCAGCACAAGTAATAAGACAATCATTAATGCTGTTGCTACAAGCATTGGAATGGTAAATGGTGTTGGCAATACTTTATAAATCTTTTTAGATAATTGATATAATAACAATGTAAGAATAACCCAACCAATTCCGATTAATATTTGGCTCATCGCGATTCTTTTTCCTTTCTATTCGCAAGGTATTGTCCTGTATGTCCTGCGACAATAATAATTAAAAATGTACTCGCTACAATTGTAATGAAAAGAGAAATTCCTTTACTCATAAAAAAAGCACCGTAATTCATTAAGCCAATCGTTGGCGGAATCAATAAAAACGGCATAATAGCAACGAGTGTTTCTGCTCCTAAATCAAACCATTTCACAGGAAGAACCTTCATGCTAAGTAAAATAAGCAACAAAAATAAGCCAATCAAACTACCTGGAATTGGAATATTCAACATTTCTTGCACCCATGTTCCAATCATGTAAAACACGTACAGAGCTACAACTTGGACAATAATCTTAGTAAACTTCATGTTCATCATCCCTCATGTTTATACGATCTTCTGTTTTCTATTCTTATCATAGTATAAATTGTAAAAAGCTGCAATTTATCAACTTGACAACAAAAATGACATATGTTATACGCTTACACCCTTGGTATGACTGGGTTTCCGAGCGGAATTTACGTCAAAAGCATTGACCTAAAATAAAAAGTTTATATTTTCTGATTTTCAGGATTTACTATTTTAAAAAAGAAATATCCTCATATAGATTTCTTTAAATATACGAATCAAGTTCACAATATCCCTAAAAATTTTTCCTAAAAAACATAAAAAGAACACTAATACGTTACCTAGTGTCCTTTTTATATAATGCCTGATATACTACATCACAAAATTCTTTACTCCCATGTACTATGAAATTTATCTTCGTTGCAAATTCAATTGTTAGCATCCAATCTTTATTTCTTCCAATAAGCCCCGTATAACTTGTGCCACCTTCAACTGCTCTGTTTTCTGTTAATAGGTAATACAATGGGAATAGCGCATAGTTCTTTTCTGCTCTCTTTAAGCTATATGATCCAATACTCTCTACTACCCTTGCAATATTATCATGAACATTAACGTTAAAATAGTAACACCCTTCATTTAGTCCTGTTTTTCTACACCCTTCTAATACAGCTGCGTTTAGCTCTTCTGGAGAAAAAGTGGCGGGTTCGGAATTATGAACAACTGAACATACTATTGTATGATGTTTGGCTAAATTGACTGAATATAAAATGGTGTTTACATCAAAGTAGCAGTCTTCCAGAAAATCAATTGGAAAGATGTATTTTTCTAACCATTCTGTAATTTCATTAGATTCTTCATTATCTATCGCTGTAGTCAGTTTAACCATTCTCATTACCCCATTTCCTCTCTTGATTAAACATTTTCTATTTATATCACAGGTTCATTATATTAAATTATTTTATTGATGTTAACTCACATGCATTACAAACATATAAAAAAACCTCCTATCATAAATAGGAGGTTTTTTATCACTTAATTTAAACAATTAAAAACTACATTTAAATTATTTTTTTAAGTTATAGAAAGATTTTAAACCATCGTAAACAGCGATTTCGCCTAGTTCGTCTTCGATGCGTAATAATTGGTTGTACTTAGCAATACGGTCAGTACGGCTCATAGAACCAGTTTTGATTTGGCCAGCATTCGTTGCAACTGCGATGTCAGCGATTGTAGCATCTTCAGTTTCACCAGAACGGTGAGATACAACTGCTGTGTAACCAGCACGTTTAGCCATTTCGATTGCTTCGAAAGTCTCAGTTAAAGTACCGATTTGGTTAACTTTAATTAAGATTGAGTTAGAGATACCTTTTTCGATACCTTCAGCAAGTTTTTGAGTGTTCGTTACGAATAAATCGTCACCAACTAATTGAACTTTTTTGCCAAGACGGTCAGTTAATAATTTGTGGCCATCCCAGTCGTTTTCGTCTAAACCATCTTCGATAGAGATGATTGGGAAGTCGTTGCAAAGACCTTCGTAGAAATCAACCATTTCTGCAGAAGTCATGCTGCGGCCTTCGCCTGTAAGATCGTATTTACCAGTTTCTTTGTTGTAGAACTCAGAAGAAGCAACGTCCATTCCTAAGAATACGTTCTCGCCAGCTTTGTAACCAGCTTTTTCGATAGCTTCGATGATTACTTCTAATGCTTCACGGTTAGAACCAAGGTTTGGAGCGAATCCACCTTCGTCACCTACTGCAGTGTTAAGACCTTTGTCATGTAATACAGCTTTTAATGCATGGAATACTTCAGCACCCATACGGATTGATTCTTTGAATGTTGGAGCACCAACTGGTAAGATCATGAACTCTTGGAAGTCAACGTTGTTATCAGCGTGAGAACCACCGTTGATGATGTTCATCATTGGAGTTGGTAATTGTTTTGCATTGAATCCACCAAGGTAACGGTATAATGGAAGACCTACAAAGTCAGCTGCTGCGTGAGCTACTGCCATAGATACACCAAGGATAGCGTTAGCGCCTAATTTACCTTTGTTTGGAGTGCCATCTAATTCGATCATAGCGTTGTCGATACCAGCTTGATCAGTTACGTCGAAACCAACGATTTCTGGAGCGATAATTTCGTTAACGTTGTTTACTGCGTTAACAACACCTTTACCAAGGTAACGAGATTTGTCACCGTCACGTAATTCTACTGCTTCGTGCTCACCAGTAGATGCACCACTTGGTACGATAGCGCGTCCGAATGCGCCACTTTCTGTGTAAACTTCTACTTCTACAGTTGGGTTACCACGAGAGTCTAGGACTTCGCGAGCATAAACATCAATAATTGTTGACATAATATTTTCTCTCCTTTTATATGTGCAATTTAATTATTTAATAATTGTTTTACCTGTCATTTCTTTCGGTTGTTCAACATTTAGAAGTGTAAGCATTGTTGGAGCGATATCTCCTAAGATGCCATCTTCACGTAATTCAACATCATTTTTCGTAACGATGAAAGGAACCGGGTTCGTTGTATGAGCTGTCATTGGCCCACCGTCAGGAGTTAACTCTTGATCAGCATTACCATGGTCAGCAGTAATAAGTGCTACACCATCTTTTGCAAGAATCGCTTCTACAACTTTTCCTAAACATTCGTCAGTTGCTTCTACTGCTTTAATTGTTGGTTCCATCATCCCAGAATGGCCAACCATATCACAGTTTGCAAAGTTAAGAATGATAACATCATGTTTATCATTTTCGATTTCATTTACTAAAGCGTCGGTTACTTCGTAAATGCTCATTTCAGGTTTCAAGTCATAAGTTGCAACCTTAGGTGAGTTAATTAAGATACGCTCTTCTCCTGGGAATTCAGCCTCACGACCACCGCTAAAGAAGAATGTAACGTGCGGATACTTTTCAGTTTCCGCGATGCGAAGTTGTTTTAATCCCGCTTGCGCAACAACTTCACCTAATGTGTTATCAAGGTTCATTGGCTTGAATGCCACGTAACCATCTACTGTTTCACTAAAGTGTGTCATACAAACGAATTCTGGAATGTGAGGTACTTTTTCACCACGATCGAACTCACGGAAGTCTTCATTTGTAAATACACGTGCAATTTGAATTGCGCGGTCTGGACGGAAGTTATAGAAGATAACTGCATCATCATCATTGATTGTTGCAACTGGCGTTTCATCTTCATTAACAATTACAGATGGCAATACGAATTCATCATAGATACCATTTGCATAAGAGTCCTCTACGCATTGATGTGCTGATTTATAAGTAGGTCCTTCGCCATTCACCATAGCACGGTAACATTTTTCAACGCGATCCCAACGCTTGTCACGGTCCATGGAGTAATAACGACCAGAGATTGTTGCGAATTGGCCTACTCCTGTTTCTTTAATTACTTCATTTGTTGCATCGATATAACCTTTTGCTGTTTGTGGTCCAACATCGCGGCCATCTAAGAATGCATGGATGTATACTTTCTCCACGCCTTCTTTTGCTGCTAAGCGAAGAAGAGCAAACATATGGTTCATGTGACTGTGCACACCACCATCAGAAAGTAAACCGAATAAATGAAGAGCTGTACCTTTTTCTTTTACGCTTTTAATTGCATTTTGGAATGTTTCGTTCTTATCGAACTCACCTTCACGAATTGCAACGTTCACACGTGTTAAGCTTTGATATACTACGCGGCCAGCACCGATATTTAAGTGACCAACCTCAGAGTTACCCATTTGACCTTCTGGAAGACCCACTGCCTCGCCACATGCTGTAAGCGTTGTGTGAGGGAACTTGTTCCAGTAACCATCAAAATTAGGTTTCTTAGCTTGTGCTACAGCATTCCCGTAAGTTTCTTCACGTAGTCCGAAACCGTCAAGAATGATTAAAGCTGTTGGCTTTCTCATTTTACCGCCCCCAGAAGACCTAAGAAGGAAGCAGGCTCTAAGCTAGCACCGCCAACTAAAGCGCCGTCGATGTCAGATTGTGCCATGTATTCTTTAATGTTTTCTGGTTTTACGCTACCGCCGTATTGAATACGAACAGCTTCTGCAGCTGCTGGAGAAACAGCTTCTGCAACAACTTTACGGATGTGCGCACATACTTCGTTTGCATCTGCAGAAGAAGAAGATTTGCCTGTACCGATCGCCCAAATTGGCTCATATGCGATAACAGTAGCTTTCACTTGCTCTTCTGTTAAACCTGCAAGTGCTTTTGTCACTTGACCTGCTACTAGATCAAATGTTTTTCCGCTTTCGCGCTCTTCTAAAGTTTCACCACAGCAAACGATTGGTGTTAAACCATGTTCAAATGCTGCAAGAGTCTTTTTGTTTACTGTTTCGTCTGTTTCAGCAAACATTTCACGACGCTCAGAGTGGCCAAGTACTACGTAGCTCACTTTTAAATCGCTAAGTGCTACTGGGCTAATTTCGCCAGTGAATGCACCATTTTTTTCGAAGTGCATGTTTTGTGCACCTACTTTTAAGTCCGTTCCTTCAGTTGCCGCTACTAAGCGCTCTAAGAAAAGAGCTGGAGAGCAAACTACTGCATCAACAGCTGAAGCTGCTGGGATTTGACCTTTTACTTCCTCTACGAAGCTAACTGCTTCAGATAAAGTTTTATTCATTTTCCAGTTACCTGCGATAATTGGTTTACGCATGCTTTGCACCGTCCTTTTTCTTTGGCTGCTACTTATTTGTCGTTAAGACAAACTACACCTGGAAGTTCTTTACCTTCCATAAATTCTAATGACGCACCGCCGCCAGTAGAAATGTGGCTCATTTTGTCAGCCATACCGAATTTTTCAACAGCTGCTGCAGAGTCACCACCGCCGATAACAGAGTATGTACCTTCTGCATCTGCTAATGCTTGTCCTACTGCTTTTGTACCTTCTGCAAATGGAGTCATTTCAAATACACCCATTGGTCCGTTCCATACAACAAGCTTAGAGTTTTTAATTACATCAGCATAAATTTCACTTGTTTTCGGTCCGATATCCACGCCTTCCCAAGTTTCAGGAATTGCATCGATACCTACAACTTTTGTTGTTGCAGTTTCAGAGAACTCTTCTGTAATTACAACATCAACTGGCATATAGAAGTTTACGCCCTTTTCTTTTGCAAGTTCCATAAACTCTTTTGCTAAGTCAATTTTGTCATTTTCACATAGAGATTGTCCGATTTCATGTCCTAATGCTTTTACGAATGTGTAAGCAAGGCCACCACCGATAATTAGGTTATCTACTTTGTCTAATAGATGACGAATTACACCGATTTTATCTTTTACTTTCGCACCACCGATAATTGCTGTAAATGGGCGTTCTGGGTTAGAAAGTGCTTTACCTAATACTTCTAACTCTTTTTCCATTAGGAAACCAGATACTGCTGGTAGGTAGTCTGCAATACCTGCAGTAGAAGCATGAGCACGGTGAGCTGCACCGAATGCATCGTTAACGAATAGATCAGCAAGAGCTGCAAATTCTTTCGCTAGTTCTGCATCGTTCTTTTCTTCACCCGCATAGAAACGTACGTTTTCAAGAACTAATACGTCGCCTTCGTTCATTGCTGCAACCATTTCTTGCACAGCTGGTCCGAATGCTTCGTCTGCTTTTTTCACGTCTTTACCAAGAAGCTCACCTAAACGTGCTGCTACTGGAGTAAGACGCATTTCTTCTACTACTTGTCCTTTTGGACGAGCTAAATGGCTTGCTAAAATTACTTTCGCACCTTGCTCTACTAAATATTGAATTGTAGGAAGAGCTGCACGAATACGGGTCTCGTCTGTAATTTTGCCCTCTTTCATAGGTACGTTGAAGTCAACGCGGCAAAATACTCGTTTACCTTTTAAATCTACGTCACGAATTGATTTTTTGTTCATTGGATTTCCCTCCGACTAGTTAGGATTGACAAAACCCATTCAAAAGCTTATCACATTTGCTTCTAAAACGAAAGAAGAGAGAGAGGGAACAAACCCTCTCCCTCGTTTTGTCATTGAGAACTTATAAACTTAAGAATTAAAGACCTTTAGAAGTCATGTATGCAGCTAAGTCTACTACACGGTTAGAGTAACCAGTTTCGTTATCGTACCAAGAAAGTACTTTAACCATGTTACCTTCCATTACCATTGTAGATAATGCATCGATTGTAGAAGAGTTTGTGCATCCGTTATAGTCGATAGATACTAATGGCTCTTCGCTGTATCCAAGGATACCTTTTAATTCGCCTTCAGCAGCTGCTTTGAATGCTGCATTGATCTCTTCCACTGTTACTTCCTTGTCAAGTTCAACAACTAAGTCAACAAGAGAAACGTTAGCAGTTGGAACACGTACTGCGCCACCGTTTAATTTACCTTTAAGTTCTGGTAATACTAATGCTACAGCTTTAGCTGCACCAGTAGATGTTGGGATCATGTTTTCAGCTGCTGCACGAGCACGACGTAAATCTTTGTGTGGTAAGTCTAAGATTTGTTGGTCGTTAGTGTAAGAGTGAATTGTTGTCATCATTCCGCGTTTTACGCCGAATTTTTCGTTTAATACTTTAGCGAATGGAGCTAAGCAGTTTGTAGTACAAGAAGCGTTAGATACTACGTTGTGGCTAGCTGCATCGTATTGTTCGTGGTTAACACCCATAACAACAGTGATATCTTCGTCAGAAGCTGGTGCAGAGATGATAACTTTTTTAACTGATCCACCTAAGTGTTTTTCAGCGTCTGCTTTTTTAGTGAAACGTCCAGTAGATTCTACTACGATTTCTACTCCGTAGTCGCTCCATGGTAATTGAGCTGGGTCACGCTCAGCGATAACTTTAATTTCTTTACCGTTAACAACGATGCTGCTTTCGTTAGCAGATACTTCTGCATTTAAAGTTCCGTGAACTGTGTCATATTTTAAAAGGTGAGCTAAAGTTTTAGCGTCTGTTAAGTCGTTGATTGCTACTACTTCTACCTCTGGGTTGTTAAGAGCTGCGCGGAATACGTTACGTCCGATACGTCCAAATCCATTAATACCAATTTTAGTCATTTGAATTTCCTCCTTGGGGGATTATATTAAAGGGTAATACCCTTTGTTAATTGTTTCGCTGCACCTTCATCTGTAATTAGAATCGAAGTGTGCCCTTGTTTAATTACAGCCTGTATTGCTTTTGCTTTTGAAGATCCTCCAGCGACCGCAACAACGTGAGATACGTGTTGTAAATCTTTCAGTTGCATACCTACTGTTTGTACTTTATGAACGACATTACCTTGTTCATTGAAATAATAACCGAAGGCCTCGCCGACTGCTTCACTTGCTTTAATTTTCATCCAATCTGCTTCTGAAGTATTTCTGCGCCGTGCCATTGTTAACGCATCACCAATTCCATGAATGACGATATTGGAAGATCGAATCAACTCAAGAACTTCTTTCACGGAAGGCTCTGTCACAATAGACGCATATGCTTCGCTACTTACATGGTCTGGAACATACAATAAGCGATAATTACTCATCGTATTTTGTGCCATCTTCGCACAAATGGTATTGGCCTCTAATTCGACACCTTCTCCAATTCCACCACGCGCTGGGACAAATAGCATATGTAAATCTTTGCAATCTAGTTGCATCATGTCCGCAGCAGCAGCTAGCGTTGTTCCTCCAGCCACAGCAACGATATTATTCGCTGTCAGACGGTCTTTTATACAAGTCACACAAGCACGGCCCATCTCCAGTTTGACCCAAGGTGATTCATCACTATCACCAGGGACAACGAAAACTTCATCCAAGTCTAATGTTTCCTTAAGTTGTTTTTCTAAAACCTTTAACCCGGAAATTTCTTTCATAAAGTCTTCCAAAGCAAGAACCACAGTTGTTCCTTCTTCTGTTAAAGTCATTCCAGAAGAGGCGACGTGAACTAAGTTTTGTTCTTTCAAAACTTGTACTTCACTTCGCAATACTCGTTCTGTCATACCAAGACTTGCAGATAAATTTCTTCTGCCAATCGGCTGCATGAGACGAATGTGCTGAAGAATTTGCATTCTCGTTTGCATAACAGGTAGCAGATCAGGTAATAATTTTTTTGTATTTTGAATCCATGAGCGCATATCTTTTCTCCTCACTGCATCGGTTCATTTTCCCTCGTGGTCACTTTGTGTCCCATAGTGACATTTTACGTCCCACTAGGTTTAAAAAAATAATCCCTGCTACGTTTATTATTGTAACAGGAGATAGAAACTTATTCAACTCTTAACTGCATTCTTTATATAGTTTATTATGACATCTTTGTGAATGACACCGCATTCCGCCTGTTTTCCGTCAATTTCCACAACAGGAATCATAATTTGATACTTTTCTAAAAGCTCATCATCTTCATATATATCTATTTCCTCGATTTCAAAAGAATATTCATGTTGCACTTCTTTCAACAGCTGTTTTGCCTTCTCACAAAGGCCACAATCCGTTTTCGTATATAAAACAACCTTCATCTTCTTCACCTATCCAATTGTTTTTCGAAGAGAAGAAGCAGGAATATTCATTTGTTCTCGATATTTCGCAACCGTTCTTCTTGAAATAACGATTTCATGCTCTTCTTCTAACAATTTTGAAATTTTTTGATCTGAAAGTGGTTTTTTCTTGTTTTCTTTTTCTACAAGCGCTTGCATCAATTGTTTAACACGCTTTGTAGAAACAGCCTCATCTTCTGTTGTAACCACTGCGTTACTAAAAAATGACTTCATTTCAAACAATCCGTGCGGCGTTTGTACATATTTATTACGGGTAGCACGGCTAATTGTAGATTCATGTACACTTAGTTCTTCAGCTACTTCTTTTAAGGAGAGTGGTTTTAAGTACTCTGGCCCCTGCCAAAAGAAATCACGTTGTTTCTTCATAATGATTTCCATCACTTGCAAAAGCGTTTGTTTCCGTTGCTTTAAACTGCGCATAATCCACTGCACATGCTGATACTTCTCAGATACATAAGAAGCAACCTCACTTTCACTATTATGAAGAAGTGCACTATACTCTGAATGAATTTCAATCCTTGGCATGTTACGTTCATTCATTTGTAAAACGAGACGATCGCCGTCTTTTTTAACAGCCATATCAGGAACAATATAAAGCGGTTTTTCAGAGCTAAACGCAAGCCCTGGTTTTGGCTGAAGCGATGTAATACAATCAACAGCTGATTGTAATTCTTCATTATTACATTTCATAACATGGATAAGTTTCCGCCAATCTTTCTTAACAAAATACACGAAATGTTCATCCACAATCATTTCTGCCAGCTCATCCCGTTTTTGTAAGCGCTTCAATTGAAGTGATAGACACTCCTGAATATTACGCGCTCCCACCCCTGCTGGCTCTAATGACTGGACAAGCTCCATAGAACAGTCCACTACATCAATATGTGCTGCAAGTAGTTCTGCTAATTCTTCATTGGTTTCTTGTAAATAACCATTCTCATCCATGTTCATAATGATGAAAGAAGCTGCTTTTCGCTGCTCTTCATCTATTTTATAATACTGTATTTGATCTAATAAGTGTTGCTGAATCGTTGTCGAATCCACACTGTAAATTTCCATTTGATTATTAACTTGTTTGCTTGTACTTTTACTTTTGCTTGAGCTCTTTTTCTTCTCCCTCTCAAAGCCACCTAACTCAATAAGGGGATTCTCTAACGATTGCTCATACAAAAACTCCGATAATTCCTGCACATTATATTGGAGCATTGTAATCGCTTGTCTTAACTCTTGTGTCATGGCCAAACGTAAGCTTTGTTCTTGTAAAAGACTTGCCTTCAATCTAATCTCCCCCTTGTTTCTATTGTACAATAAGTTTCCTAAAAGGAGAATCCTGCGCAGATACCCATTCCAAATATTATTAATTTATATGTATTAATGAAATTTACATCTTACAACTGAAAAATGGATAATATTGAAAGAAAACAATAAAAAATATATATAAATACAAGTTGAAGAACTGACATAAAACCTTTCTTTTGGAATGGAAGAGATAATCCGATCATACGTAGAAGCGGTCAGTTCCTTTTTTAGCCCCTTGCCAAGCGAACACAAAAGGAGAAAGTGCGTGGAGACCTCCTTTTCTGTTCATAGCCCCGGCTTATAGGCTTGAAAATCTAAATGAATATATAGAACATTTTTATTACCATGTACTAATAGTAAATCTTATGAACAGATATAACAAGAAGGAAATAAAAAAGTCCTAACCTACAAATGTAAGTTAAGACTTTTTGACGCGCCCAGAGGGATTCGAACCCCCGGCAGACGTGGTACCGGAAACCACCGCTCTATCCGACTGAGCTATGGGCGCATAAACGATATATTGGTAATTATATCTTCTTATGTCAATGTACGCAACTACTATCATATAAAAAAGCTCTCCTCACTATTTCTTCAAAAACAAATCGTCAATCCTAAATTTGGTAATTATATTTTTGGGGCTACTCACAAATTATAATCATTGAATTCATATTCTTAAGGAGGCTTCATTCAATGACTGTAATTACAAAATTAAAACAAACTGTTTCTGGATTAAAAAGTGCGCAAGCAAGCTTAGAGGGGTTCGCTCTTGATACGGACAACCAACAAGCAAAACAACTTTTCCAAACAGCTGCACAACAAACACAATCTATTATTGATTCTTTAAACCCACGTGTTGATGAAGTTCAGCAAGAAGAGCCTCAATACGGACAACAATAAGTGAAAGTACTATACCATCTCATGGCACTCACTTTTTGAGAAACAGAAAAAGGATGATTCCATATCATCCTTTTTCACTCAGATTACATAAAGCAATAGAAATGGAATGATCGTAATGCGAAAACTTGGAATCATAACCGCGTTATTCGTACTACTACTCAGCTCATTTACCGGCTGTGGTAGTAGTCCATTAGATAAAAAAGTAAAAAAAGAAGAAGCGAAACGAACAGAGGAAAAGAATGGTCCAAAGTTAACGAAGATGAGTACAGAATCCTTTAATCAGTCTATCTCTCAAGAAGCAAAGAAGAAAGTACTTGCTATGGAGGAAATAATAAAAGCCACAGCCGTTAACTCCAACTTAGATCTTTACATAGCTGTCAAACCAGAGCATCACGAAAGATTCGGTTTAAAACCTCTGCGCACCAAAATCAAAAAACAATTGAGCGATGAGTATCCTACTTTCAATATTCAAGTAAGTACAGATCGAAAAATTTTCATGCTATTAGATAACCTGGAGAACAAAATTAAGAAAAAAGAAGTAAACAAGGATCAGATCAAAAAGCAATTAAAACTCATTCAATCAGAAGTGAAATCCGATACGTAATTGTACGTTTTCTAAAAGAAAAGGAAGGATCCAAATGTCCAGTAAAGACAAAAATTTAACACCTGTACAACAGGAATATAAAAAATTTGCACAACAGCGCGAACCGAAACGGCCTGTTTTAAAAAATTGTATAAAAGCTTTTTTTGTTGGCGGTCTTATCTGTTTTATCGGCCAACTCATCTCTACCTTTTATATCACCTATTTCGATTTCACTGAAAGATCTGCAGGAAACCCAACAGTAGCGACACTCATTTTCATCTCTATGTTACTAACTGGATTCGGTGTGTATGACCGTCTTGGACAATTTGCTGGCGCTGGTACAGCCGTACCGGTTACTGGTTTTGGCAATTCTGTTATCGCCGCATGCATCGAACACCGAACGGAAGGCTTTGTCCTTGGGGTAGGTGGCAACATGTTTAAATTAGCAGGATCTGTTATTTTATTTGGTGTATTTTCTGCTTTCGTAATCGCTCTTATTAAAACCATTCTTGTTCAATGGGGAGGCTTGTAAATGTTACAAGGACACCGAACATGGGTATTTGAAAATAAACCAGTTATCATCTCAACAGGTGTAGTCGGTGGGCCATTTGAAGCAAAAGGAAAAATCCCTGAAGACTTTGATACTCTTCATGAAGATTTATGGCTCGGACAAGATTCTTATGAAAAGGCGCATAAAATTTTATTTGAAGAAGCTTGTAGCCGTGCAACGGAAAAAGCAAGACTTCGTAAAGAAGATATTCAATTTGTACTCGCCGGAGACTTAATTAACCAAATTACACCTTCAAGCTTTGCTTGTCGTACACTTGGCACTCCTTATCTTGGATTATTTGGTGCTTGCTCTACTTCTATGGAAGGCCTTGCTCTCGGTGCAAGCATTGTAAATGCAAAAGGAGCAAAATATTTATTAACAGGTTCATCAAGTCATAATACAGCCGTGGAAAAACAATTCCGCTATCCAACTGAATACGGCGGTCAAAAACCACCTACCGCTCAATGGACCGTAACTGGTGCTGGTGCTGCGCTTTTAAGTAGTACAGGAGATGGACCGCGTGTGACATCCGCAACAATTGGACGGGTTGTTGATATGGGCTTAACTGACCCCTTTAACATGGGAGGCGCGATGGCTCCAGCTGCTGTCGATACAATCGAAGCACATTTACGCGATATGCAAATTGATGCATCTCACTATGATTTAATCGTAACGGGCGACCTAGGTCATGTCGGACGTGAAATTTCCTATGATTTACTGCATAAGCACGGAACAAAAGTAAAGAGCGAGCAATTTCAAGATTGTGGATTGCTCATTTATCGGGAAGGCCAACCCGTATTAGCTGGTGGAAGCGGGGCAGGTTGTTCAGCAACAGTCGTATACGGACATTTATTAAACCGAATGAAGAAGGGTGAGTTCAAAAGGATGCTTGTCGTAGCGACCGGCGCTTTATTGTCTCCTCTTACATTTCAACAAGAAGAAACCATTCCGTGCATCGCCCATGCCGTATCGATTGAATTTGGAGGTGTAGAGCAATGATATTTTTCTGGGCTTTTGTCATCGGTGGACTCATCTGCGTAATCGGGCAGCTTATGTTTGATGTCGGTAAGCTCACGCCCGCTCACACAATGGCAACACTCGTTGTTGCTGGTGCTATATTAGATGGATTTAATTTATATGAACCACTAATCGATTTTGCCGGAGCTGGGGCAACCGTTCCGATTACAAGTTTCGGAAACGCCCTTGTTCATGGAGCAATGGCAGAGGCGGCAAAGCACGGGATTGTCGGCGTTATAACAGGTATGTTTAAAGTAACAAGTGCTGGTATCTCCGCAGCCATTATATTCGGATTTATCGGCGCATTACTATTTAAACCAAAAGGATAAGAGGTGTTCCCATGACCGTTGTTGCTAGTGTAAAAACATGCCTCGCTAGTTTAAAAGGTGCACAAGCAAGTTTAAGTACCCTTTCACAAGACGCGGCTGACGAAGAAGCAAAACGCGTTTTCCATGAATGTATGTTAGAAATGGATAGTGTTATCGCTGATTTAAAGAACAGAATTTCGATGTTAGAACGGGAAGAACCACAATATAAAGGATTTTAGGCAAACTGGAGGGAATTTATATGCCTCACATTCACATACCAGAATGGCCACTTGTCATTATACGTTCTTTATGTATCTTGATTATTTTATTCGCTATCACAAAATGGCTTGGAAAAAGACAAATCTCTCAGCTTTCTTTTTTCGAATACATAGCCGGTATGACAATTGGTGATATCGCTGCTGAAGTATCGACTGGGCTAGAACAAAACTTTTTCCACGGTGTTTCCAGTATACTTGTTTTTGCGATCGTACCTTTTTTCGCTGGACTTGCTTCTTTAAAAAACAAAACAGTAAGAGACTTCTTTGAGGGAAAATCTACTGTTTTTATAAAAGATGGAAAAGTACTCGAAGATAATTTGAAAAAGGAAAAATATACAAGCGATGAATTACTCGAACTCCTTCGTAAAAAAGATGTATTCAACATAGCTGATGTTGAATTTGCTGTATTAGAGCCAAATGGCGAATTAAACGTCTTATTGAAAAAGGATAGACAACCACTAACCGCAAAAGACATCGGACTAAAAGTGCCGAACGAAAAGGAAACACATACAGTAATTATGGATGGCAATGTACTAGATGAACCACTTTCAGCTAGCGGTCATAATCGCGCTTGGCTTCACATGGAGTTAGAGAAGATTGGAGTTGTAATAGAAAATGTCTTTCTTGGACAAGTCGACTCTTACGGACAACTTACTGTCGACATCTATAATGACAAAATCCAAATGCCTTCGCCTCAAAATAAGCCATTGCTATTAGCTTCTTTAAAAAAATGTCATGCTGATCTTGAATTATTTTCTTTAGAAACAAAATCGAAATCAGCAAGTCAAATGTATAGCAAAAATGCAAAACAAATCGAACATATTTTAAATAAAGTAACCTACCTCTTAAAAGAATAGGAAACAAAAGGACGCTTCTACGAAAAAGGCGTTCTTTTGTTTTTCGCGAATACTATACTTCTCCTATTACGTTTAAATTTATATAATTCGGTTATGATGTTGAAGATACATAAGCAGGGAATTCCAAAAACATAGCGAATAAATCATGATACAACTACATATTTTTTTGATTTAAAGTGGTTTCGTTTGACCTTTATTGACCATAATTGTATTATAAGACTAAGAAAGCTTTCAAAGGAGGAAATAACAGATGAATTTAATTCCTACAGTAATTGAACAAACAAATCGTGGAGAACGCGCTTACGATATTTACTCTCGACTATTAAAAGACCGCATCATTATGCTTGGTAGCGCAATTGATGACAACGTAGCAAACTCAATCGTTTCCCAGCTTTTATTCTTGGAATCTCAGGATCCAGAAAAAGATATTCACATCTACATCAACAGTCCTGGCGGTTCTATCACAGCAGGTATGGCAATTTACGATACAATGCAGTTTATTAAACCACAAGTATCAACAATTTGTATCGGTATGGCAGCATCTATGGGTGCTTTCCTACTTGCAGCAGGTGAAAAAGGAAAACGTTATGCACTTCCAAACAGTGAAGTAATGATTCACCAACCACTTGGCGGAGCACAAGGTCAAGCGACTGAAATCGAAATCGCTGCAAAACGTATCCTATTCTTACGTGAAAAATTAAACCAAATTCTTGCTGATCGCACAGGTCAACCATTAGAAGTTCTACAACGCGACACAGACCGCGACAACTTCATGACAGCAGAAAGAGCACTAGAATACGGCTTAATCGATAAAATCTTTACAAATCGTTAATATACTTAAAAGCGGAAGCGGCTCGTTCAAAAGAGCCGCTTCACAAAAAAAGCTATCGTACATGCGATAGCTTTTTTCTTATAAAGTAGTGGCTAATTCTACGAAAGAACAGATTAAGAGCAATATGTTTCCAAAAGTAGAAAGGAATTCAATATTATGTGTAGTCTCCATAACATTGCTTTTAGTTTAATATCCCTACCCATTTACTCGATATATTCTCTAAAAGCTAACTTATTTTCAACTATAATCTGCTTATTTCCAATTGACGTCATAAATCCTAACTCTTCAAATTTACTTAATTTACGACTAATTGTTTCTCTTGTCATTCCTATATAGTTTGCCATTTCTTCTCGTGTCAATGGTAAGTTTATAAGTATTCCTTTATCAGTATCTTTACCATACGTTTCACAAAATTCTAGAATTATATAGGCGATTCTAACTTCCGGATCATTTGTTGCCAGATTGTGTGCTAAATTCTCCGTATGTGCTAACCGTTTTGTAACTGTTTTTAACAATTTTAATGCAATACCTGGGTTCCGCTCCATAATACTATCCATATCAGCTTTTGTTAACATACAAATTTTTGTATCTTCTATAGCATATGCACTGAAATTACTCTTCTCATCGCAATTAAATATATTCAATTCACAAAAACATTCACCACTTGTTAAAATATGCAAGATTTGCTCTTTTCCTTGAAGAGTTAATTTGGATAACTTTACTTGCCCCTGATTAATAATAAATAATGTATCTGACTTCTCTCCTTCATGAATTAATGGTTGCCCCTTTTTAAATTGCTTATGTTTTGTCATTGAAGCTATTTTTAAAATTTCTTCATCAGATAGGGACTGAAAAATAAGGACCTTTCTTGGACAAGGCTTCACTGTATTTTTACGATAACATTTTTCTTTCACATTACCTCACCTAACTTTAAATATATTATATAAAGTGAAACTTTAATCAGTAAGAATCCTCTTTATCCTCTAATGATTATTCCGAGCTTTTACAGACAGCTTATCTCTCGCCTTACTTCTCTACTTTTGCTGAATTTTAATCGTATCTACATTATTATAGCTTTTCCTAAAGTCCTCACGTGTGACCCCAATCACTTAAAAACTCTTTCCTTATAAAAAAGTAACGAGAGATTAAATAATCTTCTCATTACTTTTTGTACTATTCTTCTACTGGCGCAAAATGTTCAGTATCTTCTCCACATACCGGACACACCCAATCTTCTGGTAAATCTTCAAAACTTGTTCCTGGTTCTATATCTTCATCTGGATCTCCAATTTCTGGATCATAAATATAACCACATGGTAAACAAATATATTTTTTCATTATAATGCCCTCTTTCTATTACCATATTAAGATTGTAGTTTCTCTTTTACCTTGCTCATTATTTCACTTATATTCGTATTTTTCATATCAATCTCTTCCAATGATACTTGTTCTTCAATAGCGGATTTGTAAGGGATAGATGCAACTACTCCTTCTAATGAGATAACACCTACTATTTTATTATCTTTAATAAACAACCTTGTATATTTCTCTTTGCCATCCTCTTCAACAATCGTTGTATCACATTGTTTTTCATCAATACATCCAATTGAGAATAAAGATATATCAAACGCATTAAAGATTGTAACTGGAATTGCTTTCTTGTAAGTAGCAGAAATAGAAACCATGTTACTACCTGCAATTTTCCCTTGATCTATTGCTCGTCCCCATAGACCGTCAATTTCACCATTTACCTCCGCTACATCCCCAGCAGCATATACAGATTCCACATTCGTTTCCATCATCTCATTGACAACAATACCTCTATTTACGTGGATAGGAGTATAATTCACTAGTGAAATGTTAGGAGTGACTCCAATTGAATACACAACACTATCACAAGCAATTCGTTGATCACCATTTACTTTAATTCCAGTTACTTCTTCTCCTCCGAGAATAGAATCAATAGTTGTATTTACATATACCTTTACTCCTGCACTTTCAATTTTTTGTTTTAATAAAAGAGACGTTTTCTCATCTAATTGTCTTCCCATTAATTTATCTGCAACTTCCACAATGGATACTTTTTTACCCGCGTTCACGATAGACCAAGCTGTTTCTAATCCTTGTACGCCTCCCCCAATGTTTACAACACTCTTTTTACCTTCTAAACATGTTTTAAAATCACCCGCGTCATGCATGTCTCTAATCGTAAAGACATTTTTTTTATTTATTCCATCTATTCGTAGCTTCTTATTATTTGCACCTGTACAGATTAACAGTTTGTAATAAGCAATTTTTTCATTATTCGCTGTAACAATATGTTGCTGCTCCGTATCAATTTTTACCACCTTTGTATTTGTAAAAATTGATATATTATTTTTTTGGTACCACTTCTCTTTTTTGATTAAAACTTTTTCGCTATGCAAATCTGTGTATAACTCTTTTGATAGTTTAATTCTGTTATAGGGTAAAGATGATTCTTCACCAAAAATGAATATATTTGAATCTTTATCATGGTCTCTAACTATTTTTGCAGCATTTACAGCAGCTACTCCGCTTCCGATAATAACAAAATTCTTTTCCATGTCTTCACCTACGTTTTTCTATTAAATAGAGCTTAATAATAAATCTGTAACAAATGTTGTTGCATGTTTGATTTGTTGTGTTTTTTCTTCACTCTTTGGAGAAAATCTTATGCGAATAGGGAATTCAACATGAGTCATACCTGTAGATTTAATAACATTTGATGTACTTTGGACTCTCATGTTTGTTTCATTTAGGTAATCTTGTACTACCTCGATTGCTTCACCACTCCAACCGTATGATCCGAATACAGCTGCGATTTTCCCTTCTAAGTTCATTTCCTTCATTTCTATTAAAATTTCTTCTAAGTTTCCAATCATATCTGCATATTTAGTTGACGATCCGATGAAGACTGCATCTGCTTCTTGAATACTTCCTAGAATCTGAGCTTTATCCGATTTATCAGCATTAAATACTGTTACTTTAATATTATCTGCCTCGAATGTTTCTTTAATGATATTCGCGATTTTTTTCGTGTTGTTTTTAATAGTTGTATATACAATTGTTACTTTTTTACCTTGCGTTGTATCTTTACTCATTTCTGCATATAAATCGATATATTTTTGGACATCTTTTCGTAAAATGTACCCATGAGATGGAGCGATCATTTGTACATCTAAACCTTCTAATGCCTCTATTAACGTTCTAACATATCTTCTATGTGGATGAATGATCGCATTATAGTAGCCTATGAAATCTTCCGTAATATCTTCATTCACTTCATCGTTAAAGAATTCATAATTCGCTACATGTGTACTGAAAATATCACATGGGAATAAAATTTTATCCTCGATACAATACGTGATCATTGTTTCTTCTGTATGAAGATATGGGGTTTCTTTAAATTTCAACGTTTTTCCACCAATATCTAATGTATCTCCATCTTTGACGACTAAGAAATTTCTGTGATGCAATTTGTACATTTCCTGCAACTCAGGTACTGCAATTTCTGTGCATACAATTGTAGCCTTTGTAGCCTTTGAGGCTAATGCTGCCAAGCCACCTGAATGATCTGGCTCTGTATGATTTACTACGATATATTGAATTTCTTGTGGATCAATTAATTTACTTAAACATTCTACAAATTCTCTTCCAAACTCTAGATCAACTGTATCAATCACTGTTGGTTTTTCAGTTTTTAAAAGATACGCATTATAAGTTGTTCCTTTTGCTAAAATCAAACGATGAAACGGTACTTCCCTATCATCAATCTTTCCAACCCAATATATATCTTCTGTTAGCTTCACTTCTCTATCCATATTGTTTCACTGCCTTCCAAATGGTATCTGTTAACAACAACTGTATTATAAAAATTTTCCTAAGATAAAAAGATGACTGGAATCACATTTTGCAAAACTAAATAAAAAAACACCTTAGCGAATGGGAAAGGTCTCCTTCACTAAGGCATCTTGAATAACGTATTTATTTTGTAGCTACAAGCACTAATGCTGATTTATTAGGTAAATAAGCCTCTTTCTCAAAATTACCGAACGTTTCTATAGTCCGAAAACCAGATTCTTTTAACATAGGCAGTAATTCCTTTTTCGTAATAGGATATAACGAAATACTATTTGATAATTCTTTATCATCTACATTCAATGTTGCAGTAAATAATACTTTTTCTCCTTCTAGCGTATAATTACGCTTAAAGGAGAAATGTTTCTTCTCTAGTATTGGAAATTTGAAATTATTTTCATCTAATACTTTTTCATAATTTACAATTTGAATCATTAGTTTTCCGTTTACTTTTAATTTTTCATAAGATCCACAGATAAAATTAAAGATTTCTTTCGTATTATCTAAATGAACAAGTGTATTTCCAATACAATAAATACCATCAAATACTCCAGGCACATTTTTAATTTGTTGCATCCCAAATGTATTTACACTAAATATCCCTTCGTAAACTGCAGCCTTCTCTCGAATTTTTGCAGCCAGTGTCTCCTCTGGTTCCATTGCAGTAACAGCAAAACCCTTTTCAACTAGCGCTTGGGCTACATTACCTGTTCCTGCGCCCACATCCAGTATAGAGCTACCTTTTTGTAAATAAGAGACTATAAAATTTGTTTGTTTCTCATTTGCAGGAAAAAGTTCATCATAATATGGCGTTAACGTTTGATAGAAAGTCATTATTTATACAGTCCTTTCAGTATCTAGCATTCAAATCATAGTCAATTACTACCCGTAAATAGCAGGATAATATATATGAAATGTAAAAAAGCTATTTGAATCAGTTTCCTTATCAAAATATTACTGAACCATCACAAATTTACTGTAATAATTACGAGAAATTATTACAGTAAGGCTTTGGCTAACAACATTACTGTAATAAAAAAGTAAATCGAATTTACAATCTCTAAAATACCCAATTTTAAAATTGAAATATTTCTACCATAAAATATTATGGATCGTACTAAACTTGGTATAAAGATAATGCTAAACCACGGTGATACAATTAAAGTAATAATCACGAGTAAAGAATGGTAACCCCACGAAACCAAACGATACGTTGGATTCTTTTTCTCACGAATCATCGACTTTACATAAAACGTACTTCCCATAAAATATAAAAATGATATCACTACAATTACACATGCTTTCTCATCAACTGTTTTCATTGTGAAATAATAACTAATTATTCCACCTTTACAAAACAAAATAATAGCAAATATATCATTTAACAAAGCTCGTTCGTTTTTTTGACGTGAATAATAAATATTTATGAAAAAGCATGGAAGCATAACAATGGAGAACAATAAAATACGCCATTCATATATAAGAGCGACAATCGCGAACACACAGGCCACACTAAAATAAAGAAAGAAATAATATAGGTAATACTTCTTCCTTGGTTGCTTCACATACATTAGTAAAGGATACGTAGCTAAGTATACGAATAACCATGCAAAAAAAAGCGGAATATGGTACCACGTCCCTTTACCAATTAAAACGCTCAAGATAAATGGAATAAGTAACATTCCCCATGCTCCATGCTGCTTTGGAATAATTAACTTCATTCTTTCGACACTCTCCCCCAAAGTTTTGATCAATAATGTCATACGTGCTACATACAAAAATATTTCAAATGTTTTTATAATGCTTTGCTACTGAATCAAACAAAAGGATCGAGATCAATATTTATATAAAATAGATTCCCTATATCCTCTTTCATTAAAGATAAGCCATGTTCAAAAAGGATACTGTGAGTAAAATCACTGCATTATTTTTTCTTTGCAATTTTAAATTTATATAAAAATCACTAATGATAAAATTCACTCATTATAAGTGATTTATATCACCACATGAACGCTAAATTATCGATATTCTTAACCCAGATCAAACATTTAAACTTTATGGAGGTATTCATATGAAACATATTTTTACCGAAGATTCCGTTATTGGTGATATTGTTACACAATTTCCAAAGGCAAGTGACCTTTTCAAATCATATAGAATAGATTTTTGCTGTGGTGGTAATAGACCCATTATCGATGCTATTAATGAAAGAAATTTATCCTCAGAAGAAATTTTAACAAAGTTAAATACGCTCTATCATGAAACAAAACAATTAAACGAATCTGAAATTGATTGGAAAACAGCTTCGTATAGTGAATTAATCGATTATATTGTGAATAAACATCATCGCTATTTGAATGAAGAATTACCGTTGTTAAGCCCCTACGTAACAAAAGTATTACGCGTTCATGGAGCAGGACAACCACATTTAGCTCAAATTCATAAGCTATTCCATGAATTAAAAACAGAATTAGAGCAACATTTAATTAAAGAAGAAACAGAAGATTTCCCTTTGATTTTAGCATTTGAACAAAATCCAACTGATGAAAATTATATGAAATTACGCAAAGTAGTAGATGAATTAGAAAATGAACACAACCACGCTGGTGATATTATTAAAGAACTTCGTAAAGTTACAAATGACTTTACTCCCCCAGTAGGCGCTTGTGGCACTTATCGTCTTGTCTATCAACGACTTGAAGCTCTTGAATCTGATTTATTCGAGCATATACATTTAGAAAATAACGTTTTATTTCCACGTGCAATTGCACAAGCTTAAATAAGAATAAAACAGGCCGACATCTGCATTCATGAAAAGCGTATACCTCCATCTTCCTCTCTTATTTTTCACAAATCTTACAAGTTCCAATTTTGTTTTTGAAATTCATCTCACCTTCACCAAAAGTATGATTTTTATCACTGCTTCATTTTTCTATTTAGGATACATTAATAAGAAAAGCACTATCTTTTGGATGATGTTAGGAGTGATGAATACATGTCAGAAATAATAAAAAAACACTTACAGGGCGTTTCCCTCTTTAAAGAACTTTCAGAAGAAGAAATTCAACCCATTGTGGAAATTTCACGAATGCGAATGTATAAAGCAAAATCATTTGTATTTATGCAGGGTGATACACTTGACCGAGTATTTTTTATTCGCTCTGGCAAAGAACAAATTGTTTCTATACTTCAAGATGGAGAAATGTTTCCTCACTCTGGCTTCTTTCGAAAAGGTTCATTTCCTGCTCATGCTGAAATTCTTGAAGATGCCCAATTAATTGTCATTCCTATCGTTGATTTTGAGATGATTTTAATTAAGTACCCTGAATTATGTATTAAATTATTTAGAGTTCTTGGAGAGAAAATCGTAGATCTTCAAAATAGATTAGAAGAACAAATTCTTCATGACACATATGCGAGAATTATTATGCTACTGCTACGCCTATGTAAGTCAAATGATGTACAGATAAATGAAAAATATAAAATAACAACCCATTTTACGAACCGAGAGCTCGCCAACATGATTGGAACATCAAGAGAAACTATGAGCCGAACCATTACTTACTTAAGAAAAAATGAACTAATTGCTACGGATGGAGATGGTCATTTCCTTATCGATCTAAACAAGTTGGAAAATGAAATTATATAATCTGATCCCAAGCTGTCCTAAATCAATATTCTATTCGAAGTCATCACCCTTTCATTAGTGATACTCCCATCAGTGGAGGCTCTCCATCCTCCACTGATGGCGATCCTTCATGACAGCTTTTTACAAGACTGTGCACTCTGCTCTAACTTCCTTTTTCCCTTTAAATCTTAATATCGCAATGTTACTAATTGAGAATAGTAAGATAAAAGCAAAAGTGACAAACTTGTTAAAAAGAAAGAATGTGTGATTTGACTCACAATTCTATCCCTACCTTTATGTTACATTGTAATTGAAAATTACTATCATTTGTTTTCGAGGTGAGAATAATGACAAAGTTAATTGATTTTCATCAAACTGTTTATGATTTAACTACCCAATACCCTGAGATCATCCCTCTTTTAAAAGATCTTGGCTTTGAAAATATAACGAAACCTAATATGCTTCAAACAGCCGGCCGTATAATGACAATTCCAAACGGATGCCGAATGAAAGGAATTTCACTTGATACAGTAAAGGAAAGTTTTAAAAATAATGAATTTCACATTAACGAGTAGAGGAGAATTCTTATGAGCGAAATCATTAATAACAGGGAACAAGAAAGTATAAATAACTCTGAACGACAAACAGTCTTAAAGACTATTATTAAAGATCTTCATAACGGAAAAAATATTGAAGATGTAACAGCTCAGTTTCAAGAAGCGATCGGAAATATTACCGTAGCAGAAATTTCAAAGCTCGAACAGGCACTTATGGAAGAAGAAGGAATTCCAGTTGAAGAAGTCCAACGCTTATGCTCCGTTCATACAGCTGTTTTTAAAGGATCCATTGAAGAAATTCATCAATCTAATAAACAAGAAGAGCAACCAGGCCATCCCATTCATACATTTAAAATGGAAAACAAAGAAATCGATCTACTTGTGAATTTCAAACTTCAACTTCACTATGAACGTTTTGAAAAAGAAGATAGCGAAGAAAATATTTATAAACTAATAGAAGACTTAAATTTATTAATCGATGTTGATAAACATTATAGCCGGAAAGAAAATCTACTTTTCCCTTATCTAGAGAAATACGGCATTTATGGACCAACTCAAGTTATGTGGGGCGTTGATGACAGAATTCGTGCTGCTATTAAAGAAGCAAAACAAAAATTAGTAAATTATAATCAAGATAAAAAATCAGTCTTAGACAGCGTTTCCTTCGTCATCCATGACGTAACTGAAATGATTTTTAAAGAAGAAAATATTTTATTTCCGATGGCCCTTCAAACTCTTACAGAAGATGAATGGCTAAAAATCGCTCATGAAAGTGATGAAATTGGCTACTGCTTAACAAGTCCTACAAGTACATGGAAACCAGAAAGAAATATGATCAAAGAAGAAGCCCTATCCGAAGGCCTGATTCGTTTTGAAACAGGTATATTATCTTTAAAACAGTTAGAACTAATGTTAAATCACTTACCTGTTGATATTACATTCATTGATGAAAATGATGTTGTGCGTTACTTCTCTCATGGAAAAGAACGAATCTTTGCTCGTACGAAAGCTGTCATTGATCGAACAGTGCAAAACTGTCATCCACCAAAAAGCGTTCATGTCGTTGAAAAGCTCTTAGAAGATTTCAAATCTGGAAAAAAAGATTGCGAAGATTTTTGGATTCAATTTCAAGATAAATATGTATATATTCGTTACTTCGCAGTGCGAAATGCAGATGGAAAATATATAGGAACTGTCGAATTCACACAAAACATTCAACCAATTCGTGAGCTCCAAGGAGAAAAACGGATTCTTTCATAATTTATATGAGAATGATAAAGTAAACTCATTGACGATTCAACACAACATATCGACCATTTACAGTAAAAAAGCTATCGCTACATGCGATAGCTTTTACTGTTTATTTTGCACATAAGCAGCCAACGCTTCTAAAGCAGCTTCTGCATCTGCCCCTTCTGTTATAATCGTTACGTTACTGCCAGATCCAATCGCTAAGCTCATAATTCCCATTATGCTCTTCGCATTGACTGTTTTACCATCTTTCTCAATGAAAATATCAGCATGAAAACGATTCGCCTCTTGTACAAACAACGCAGCCGGACGTGCTTGCAAGCCGTTTTTTAATGCAACCTCAACCTGTTTTTGAACCATAGCTCCATTTCTCCCCTTTACCGTTATTTTTTTGCTACCGGTTCCCCCGCGCGTAATTTCTCTGCAATTTCATCGATTTTACGCAAGCGATGATTAATACCTGATTTACTGATTTTCCCCCCAGATACCATCTCGCCTAATTCTTTCAATGTTACATCTTGATAATTAATACGTAATTGTGCAATCTCGCGCAGTTTATCTGGCAAGACATCCAGTCCCACCGTCTCATCAATGTAACGAATATTTTCGATTTGCCTTAAAGCAGCACCAATTGTTTTATTTAAATTAGCTGTTTCGCAATTCACTAAACGATTGACCGAATTACGCATATCGCGAACAATACGAATATCTTCAAATCTTAACAACGCATTATGTGCACCAATAATGTTTAAGAACTCCGTAATTTTCTCCGCTTCTTTTAAATACGTAATATACCCTTTACGCCTTTCCAACGTCTTACTATTTAAATCAAATCCGTTCATCAGTTCACATATAGAATCATTATGTTCCTTGTATAGCGAAAAGACCTCTAAATGATAAGATGATGTTTCTGGGTTATTTACTGAACCACCTGCTAAAAATGCACCTCTTAAATACGATCGTTTACAGCATTTCTTTTCAATCAATTCCTGTGAGATATTGCGAATAAATGAAAAGTCTTCTCTTACAATATGCAAATCTGCTAATATTTCACGTGATTTTTCAACAAGCCGAACGATATATACATTATTTTTCTTAAGTCGCATCTTTTTACGAACAAGTAATTCTACCGTTACGTCATATCCTTTTTTCAGCAATGTGTAAATTCTTCTGGCAATTGCTGCATTTTCTGTTTGAATATCAATCGAAAGACGACGGTTTGAAAAAGAAAGTGATCCGTTCATTCGAAGCAATGCTGATAACTCCGCTTTCTCACAGCACTCCTTCATCTCAAGCTTTGTCAGCTCTTTCTTTGTTTCTGATGCAAATGACACAGCCCCACCTCCTTATACGATATTTGGGAACAACAATTTTGTCCTATATGAATGAGTAGCGTTATCTCATAAAGAGATAACGCATGCTTATAACAACGAATATAAAATAGAAGCTAGTTTTAATGTATCATGTCTTACAACTTGATCATCATACTTTGCTAATTCATCTTGAATTAAACGAATCTTACTTTCAGCAAAACGATCTTCATCAACCACAACAGGTTCAGACAGCTCTTTTGCATACAGTTTACGTAATTCAGCAGGAATATCATGATTATTTACAATCGCTGTATCGATGAAAGGTGCTCCAAGATGATCATGCAAAGCTTGCACATGATCAAATGCTGTATACCCCATCGTTTCACCGGCTTGTGTCATGACATTACATACATATACCTTTTTCGCCTTTGCAGTAAGAACAGCGTCCCCGATTTTTTTCACGATTAAATTCGGTAAGATACTTGTATACAAACTACCAGGACCAAAAACAAGCAAATCAGCCCGCTGAATCTCCATCAATGTCTCAGACAGTGGTTCTACATCACCCGGTGTTAAAAACACACGATTAATCTTTTTCCCAAAATACGGGATTTTCGATTCGCCTGTTACAATTTGCCCATCTTCCAGTTCTGCATGAAGCACAACACTTTGGTTGGCCGCTGGTAAAACACGCCCTCTTACATTTAACACTTTACTCGTTTCTGTAATGGCATGGAAAAAGTCTCCTGTAATCGACGTCATCCCAGCTAGCAATAAATTACCTAATGCATGACCCGTTAAACCTTCTCCGGATGTAAAACGATGTTGAAATAAAGCTTCCACAAGCGGCTCTACATCTGATAACGCAACAAGTACGTTACGAATGTCGCCTGGTGGTGGAATTTCTAACTCATCACGCAATCTACCTGAACTGCCACCATCATCAGCTACTGTAACAACCGCTGTAATATCAACAGGATATTTCTTCAATCCTCTTAATAAAACAGATAGTCCAGTTCCTCCTCCCATGATGACAATTTTAGGTTTTCTCTCTTTTTTCATCCCCTAATGGCCCTTTCTCTTCTCCACATCACGATGAGATACATGAACGATATATTCTGGTTTCAAATGTTTTCCAAGGTATTCTGCAAGCGTAACAGAACGATGTTGCCCACCTGTACATCCAATTGCAATTACAAGTTGACTCTTACCTTCTCTTTTATAATGAGGAAGCATGAAAGTAATGAGATCCGTCAGCTTTTCTAAAAATTTATGTGTTTCATTAAATTTGAGCACATATGACGAAACTTCTTCATCCAGTCCTGTTAAAGGCTTCATCTGTGGAATATAATATGGATTTGGTAAAAAACGAACATCAAATACTAAATCAGCATCAATCGGAATACCGTACTTAAATCCAAATGACATCACATTTACACGAAACGCTTGCTCATTTTCTGTTGAAAACAGATGAACAATTTTCTCGCGCAATTCTTTCGGTTTTAACTCAGACGTATCGAGTACAATATTAGCTCTTGCCTTCATGTCTGTTAATAAATCACGCTCTGCCTCAATCCCTTTTAACGGCAAACCAGTCGGCGCAAGCGGATGCGAACGTCTCGTTTCTTTGTAACGCGTTACAAGCGTGCTATCTTTCGCATCTAAAAATAAAATATGAGGAATGATCCAAGTGCGTTCTGATAAATCATCAAGCGCTCCCCATAAATGTTCAAAAAATTCGCGGCCACGCAAATCAATACCAAGTGCCACTTTATTCATTTTCCCTTTCGAATCTGCCATAAGTTCAACAAACTTCGGCAATAACATCGGTGGTAAGTTATCTACACAAAAATATCCTAAATCTTCAAAACTTTGTAAGGCTACTGTTTTTCCTGCACCGGACATTCCTGTAATAATTACCATTTTAATATCATTATTCGCTGTCATTGTATCCCCTCCTTGACGGTTTAGCTCGGATCCAATCGATATGAAAGTAATTCAAAATCTGGTGTATATACAAACGTACCGTAGATTATTCCATTTCCTTTAATTAAATAATCAATAATGTGATAATCTCCTGGTGCCATTGCTAACTCATCAATTTTATCAAATGTATGCCAGCCAATGATGCCTTCTTCGCTTTCCAATTTGTTTTCTCCTGCAAAATCTGTCGCTAAAAAGGAGAACATCATCCATTCAGAAACAACTTTATCACCTTCTTGAATGACAAAAGTGAAGACCCCCTTTAACGCTGGGTTCTTTAAATAAATACCTGTTTCTTCACGATATTCGCGAACAACGGAATCTCTTACTGTTTCACCGCGTTCCATTTTCCCGCCCGGTGCAACCCACCAGTTCCGACGAGGTTTTTGTAATAGGAGAACTTCATTATCTTTGATTAACACACAGTTTGTTACTCTTTGCATGTTTCTTCACCTCAGCTACTTATGATGAATTTCTTCATCACATACTCATTTCATTATACTATCAAAAACACTTTGTCACAATGAAGGAGCTCCCGGCCTAAAGAAACAAAAAAACGATGGAAATTAATTCCCATCGCTGTTGGATTACAAAATAGAATCCCTCACAATTGGCATATCTTATACGCAATATACAAAGATCAAGTCAAATCTTTTAACTCATTATTTGGTAAGGAGACGTAAATCCTTATTGATCATCCACAATAATATACGCTGTTCTGATTGGCCCATGTACACCTACGACGAGATTCATTTCAATATCTGCACTATTTGACGGACCAGAAACGAAATTCACACAAGCTGGCAATTTGTCTCCCGCTTTATTTTGATAGTGAATGACTTTTGTAGCCTGGGTTAACCTTGGCACAATCGTACTTTTAGGAACAATTGCAATATATGACTCAGGAAGAAGACTAACGTGCCTTCCTTTTAATCCATCATTAAATAGAACAACGGTTCCTGATTCAGCAAGAGCGATATCACTGAACGTAATGCCAAGGTCAGCAGCTTTCGCAAATTCTATGTTCTCTTCTTTATGATCTAAGCCCCACTTACGAAAATGCATTGTACCTTCATTGCTTAAAAATTGACTGAGACCATATTCCTCAAACCGTTCATCATCAGAATACACAGCAGATTGAATATTCCATTCTGTGAGAAAAGATTGTAATGTTTCAACAAGCCTGGCCTTTGTTGTTCGCTTAACTTGTGTATGGATTACCTCGCATTGCTCTATTAATTTCAATACAAGTTCATCTTGTGTTAATCCGTCAAAAACAGTCCACTGCGGAGAAAAAGACCAGTTCGGTTTTTTTACTGCTTCCGGACGTTTTCTGCCAAGCTTTTCTGATAATTGGAATAAAAATTCCTCACGATTTTGGATGGCCATTATCGTTCTCCTTTTCACGTTTTTTAAACCAATCTCTAAACGGTTGTTTTTCTGGAACTGGAAAATCTCTCGCATCCGTCCAAGCTTTTAACGGACCGATTCCACGCTCGATCTTGTCCCCTTTTATAAGAGGCTTTAATGCATACGGAGCGGTCTTTGCAGCAAGAGAAAATAATCTGGAGCTATTCACCGCTTTTTCAAAACCTTTCATAGCAACGTTCCAAGCCACAGGTGATTGTTTCGCTTCTTCTACAATGTGGCGGCGATGTTTAATTAATAAATCGTGTAACGGTATTTTCACTGGACACGCTTCTGTACAAGCTCCACAAAGGCTAGATGCATAAGGTAAATCTTTATATTCATCATATCCTCCTAAAAGTGGTGTCAACACAGCTCCAATCGGTCCTGGATAAATGGAGCCATACGCATGTCCACCGATATGCCGATATATGGGACATACATTAATACATGCCGCACAGCGAATGCACTGAAGGATACTTTGAAATTCTGTTCCTAAAATATTAGAACGACCATTATCAACAATGACTAAATGAAACTCCTCAGGTCCGTCTGTCCCACCGGGCTCGGTTAACCCTGTAATATAACTTGTTAACTTTTGTCCTACAGAACTTCGGCATAGAAGTGTTACTAATACATCAAGCTCTTCCCATGTTGGAACAATACGTTCCATTCCCATAACTGTAATTAACGTTTTCGGAAGCGTCGTGGTAAGTCTTGCATTTCCTTCGTTTGCCACGATAGAAATAGACCCAGACTCTGCAACAGCAAAGTTACATCCTGTCACCCCTACATCCGCTGTAAAGAAATCATCACGCAAATAATCCCTTACAAACCTCGCCATTTCCGTAGGATCAGATGTTCCAGTATAATCTAACTTTGTTTTAAATATTTCACAAATGTGTTCTTTATCCTTATGAAGACACGGAACAACAATATGTGATGGAGGATCGTGGTCATTCACTTGCAGAATAAATTCGGCAAGGTCCGTTTCTAACACTTCTCCTCCAGCCTCTTCAATCGCTTCATTTAAACTAATCTCTTCCGTTACCATAGATTTTGATTTCACAATTTTTTTCGCGTTTTTCTTTTTTACAATCCCTTTTACATATTCCCTTGCGTCTTCTGCAGTCTTTGCAAAATAAACAAAACCACCATTTTTCTCAATATTTTCACTCAGTTGATACAAATAATAATCAAGGTTTTCTAATGTATGCTTTCGAATTTCTTCCCCTAAAGCTCGCCATTCCTCCCAATTCCCAAGACTCTCAGTAGCTTTTAATTTCTTGCCTCTAAGACCATCTTGCGCTTTCCTGACAGCCTGTCTCATGAATTGATCCCCTATACCTGTTTCAGCACGCTTATGAAAAGGATCATTCCCAATTTTCATTCCCATCTTTATATCCCCCCTCTTATTTTCGATCTTCATTTAATACTTGAGCAATATGTTTTACATCAATTGGATAACCATTGCGTGTTAAACGTCCTTTTATATTCATTAAGCAGCTACAATCCATCCCGATTAACAGTTCTGCACCGGTTTCCATAATATGCTTTACTTTTTCATCGACCATTTGCTCAGAGATTTCTGGCATTTTCACTGAGAATGTGCCCCCAAATCCACAGCAATCATAATTATGTGGTAACGAAACAACTTCCAGTCCCTTTACACATTTTAATAATTTTTGCGGCGGTTCCTTAATCCCCATTAATCGGCTCATATGGCAAGATGTATGAACCGTTGCTTTTTTATGAAGCTCCGCACCTAAGTCTTCTTTCCCTAATACTTCAACAAGAAACTGTGTGAATTCATATGTTTTATTTGCAAGTTCAGTAGCTTTTTTCTTCCACTCTGCTTCACTTTCAGAAAATAAACTAGAAAACTCGTGAACCATCATAGCGCAAGATCCTGATGGCGCTACAACATATTCCGAATTAGCAAAAGCTTTAATCATATGTTTTGCAGCTGTTTTTGTTTCTTTATGATAACCGCTATTATAAGCAGGCTGTCCGCAGCAGGTTTGGTCTTTAGGGAAATCAACTTCACACCCTAAATCTTCAAGAATTTCCACAACATCTTTTCCTACTTCTGGATAAAAAACATCTGCAACACAAGTGATAAATATTGACACTTTCATATTTGACACCCCCAAATAAAGTAAAGTAGCCCATCATGAATTGTACTTTTACAGGTGGTTTACTTTCCTACCAAATGTTAAGGGGCAAGATAAAGCAGAAAAGTAAGCTCAAGTAACTTTTTCACCAAAACGATCGCTTTCGTATATTCTTGGTAAAAAATACAAAAAATATAAATACAAATAACAAAAAAAGTGATTGAGAGCTATCTCTCAATCACTTTTTCTTACTAAAATACGATACAATCGCAAATCCTAAAATAAACGTAATAATAGAACTTACAATCGACATACCACCGGCTGGAATCCCAGGAAACACTACTGCAATCGATCCGATGACAAGCCCAATAATTGCAGCGAATGTTGCACTTTTAAAATGTGCTAATAAGTAGCTAATCCCTTTACTACTCACCACAAATCCAACCATAACACCTGCACCAATGACTGCAATTAGCGGTAGGTTTAATGTTGTTAATGCATTAATCGCTGTTGGATATACACCAATGATTAATAAAATAAATGATCCGCTAATCCCTGGAAGTAGCATAGCCATACTCGCCATCCATCCTGCCAAAAATAGCCCAATTGTATTTAAAATTGTTAACATAGTAATTGGATCTGCCGCTTTATCTGGCTTAAAGAATGCTGTTACAGCTACAAGAGCCGCTGCAACGATTAGTATAACAATATGTCCTGCTTTAAATGTTTCCTTTGCATTCGCTTCCTTCATTAACATTGGTAAAATACTTAAAATTAAACCAAGGAAGAAAAACTGTGTTGGCTCATAATGATATTCCAGCAAATACTTAATCACATGACTTAATGTTAAAAGTGCCACCGCCACACCAGCAGCAAGCGGAATTAAAAAGCCTAAATGTTTTTTCCATTCACGACTAAAGAATCCGCTAATTGCCGCAAGCAATCTTTCATAAATCCCTAGTACAACAGCAATTGTCCCGCCGCTTACACCAGGAATTAAATCACTAACTCCCATACAAAAACCACGATATATATTACGCCATTCCATACTGAATAAACTCCTCATTTCCCATAATCATTTTTTCCGTAGATTCTAGTATAACAATAACCATTTGTGTGCTCCATGAGAAATTTGACAAATATTTTACATTCCAAACGAAAAATAAAGAAAGCTACCTTCTATACGAAGGTAGCTTTCTTCTTCGAAAAGGATTTACATCCTTATTTTTCTGTTACAGTTTTTAATTCCTCTAACAACTCTTCTACGTAGTGCTGTGCACTTTGTGCTGCAATACTGCCATCGCCAGTTGCAGTTACAATTTGACGAAGCATCTTTTCGCGAACATCACCAGCTGCGAAAATACCAGGAACTTTTGTTTCCATGCGTTCGTTTGTTTCGATATAACCATTTTCATTTGTAATGCCCAGCTCAGTAAATGGTTTTGATAATGGTAACATTCCGATATAGATAAAAGCACCGTCTGCCTTAAATTCTTGTTCTTCACCAGTGTTAACATCTACAAGTGTTACACTACCTACCTTACCATTCTCTTCGTTAATTTCTTTTACAGTATGATTCCAAATGAAGTCCACTTTCTCATTTTGGAAAGCACGGTCTTGAAGAATTTTCTGTGCGCGAAGAGCATCACGACGGTGAACGATTGTTACTTTTGATGCGAAACGTGTTAAATACACACCTTCTTCAACAGCAGAATCTCCGCCGCCAATAACAACAAGTTCTTTCCCTTTAAAGAAAGCGCCGTCACATACCGCGCAATATGATACACCACGGCCGCCAAGTTCTTTTTCACCTGGTACACCGATCTTTTTATACTCTGCACCACTTGCAACGATAATTGCGCGTGTTTTGTATTCTTTTTTACCAGCTACAACTGTTTTGTATTCTTTGCCATCGATGACTTCTTTCACATCACCATATGCATATTCAGCACCGAATTTCTTCGCATGCTCGAACATTTTATTTGATAAATCGGGTCCTAAAATAGATTCATAACCTGGATAGTTTTCTACATCTTCTGTGTTTGCCATTTGTCCGCCTGGAATACCACGTTCAAGCATAAGCGTGCTTAAATTTGCACGAGACGTATACACTGCAGCTGTCATCCCAGCTGGCCCAGCACCAATAATAATGACATCATAAATTTTTTCTTCTGACACACTATTCACTCCTATTCATTCCTACCATAACTTACCCTCATTATACTGTTAGCATCTGTTTTTTCCCAATGATTTGCCTACGCGTGAGTACGCTTTACTACTTGCACATATTTTCTCACAGTTGCCACAGATACATTATATATATTTCCAAGTTCGGCCTGTGTCATTTTATTTCTCTGCTCTCCGCGCACAATATACTCGATTGCCGCAGACCAACCAAACACGTTTGTAAATACCGTCCCAGATGTATATAGGCGTATAAAAGTACAAAACCAAAAATGTAAGCACTCTTCAATCAATTCATCTTCTTTATTTGTATAGTTATATAAGGCATCCGCAATCCGAATACATTGTTCAAACGGTTGTAACTCGCTCGGAATACTCTTATGACTGCTCATTAAAAAGAAGTATTTTGCCAGTTGCGAAACAATTGGCACACGATTTTTCGCCTGCGTCACATCAAAGAAAAAGCCAATCTTCTCAGGTGTTGTTAATTCATTCATTAAATACAGTGCTAACATTTGCTCTTCTAACGTTGTACTTTGCTGGAAAGATTTCCTCAGCTCTTCAAACAAAACATTCTGTCCTTCATCAGCTAAATGCAGGGCATTCCACGGCTCTTTCCCTTTTTTATCAGGGTGTAATTCTACAACAGATTGCCACATCTTTTCCGCTGTCTGTTGATCTTTTATCATATAAGCAGAGTATGCAAACCAATAGTAAAAGCTGACATCTCCTTCATAACCTTGACGCTTTAATAACCTTAACCATTTATATGCCGATGCAAAGTGACCAATTGTCGCGAATGTTGTTCCTAGCTTTAATCGATGCTCAAATGACATCGGATATACGGATTCTAGTTGCTTCGCTAACGCTTCTACTTGCTTATGCTCTCCAATTGAATATAGAAAAATAAGCGTATTACATAACGCATGCATATTACCAGGATTTTTCTCTAAAATCATCTCTGTTAACTTTAATGCTTTATCTACATTTCCTAACTGAAAATGAGCAATTGCTAAATTATTATAACCCGACCAAAATTCCGGATAATCTTTCGTAACAACTTCAAGTGTAGCAATTGCTTCTTCTAATTGTCCGTTGCGAATATAACGGTTCGCTTGTTCCTGCATGACAATTAACTCATCTTCATCTTCAAACTCTTCCGCATCCATTGATTCTTCTTCCATAATTTCAAGCAATTCTAACGTCTCTTCCACAAATTCCTTCTCTGTAGCTATCTCTAAATATTGCTCCGCATACTTCTTCGCCTGCTGAAACAAGCCAAGATATGCGTAATTATTTGCTACAAAATAATAGCACTGTTCAATATTAGAATTCGAACGAATCAGTTTCAAGAAAATTTGATTTGATTCTTGATACTCACCGACTTCCGATAATACCGTAGCTAATTGACATAAAATAAACGGCTCTTTCTCACTTTGTGCCGCTCTTCGAAAATATTTAATCGCATCTTGTAATTTATGATTGCGATAAGACTTCATCCCTTTTTTATAAAAGAAATCAGCTAATTGATTAAAAGAGATAACTTGTCCGTTCTCCTTAAATATTCTTTGATTTTTCCCCATATATCCTCCAGTTTTTTGTTTTCTTCGTTCATACCTTCTTCTATTTATAAGTATAAACGATTCCGTAAAAAACAAAACAGTATATTATAATCAATTATTTCCTTTTTATTCATAAAAAGAGAAGGGAAATGTTACATTTTTAACATTGACTTTCTCCTCTCTGCCATCTCTTCCTTCGTATAAATGATACGCATTGGATTTCCACCTACAAAAGCACCGCTTGGTACATCACGGTGAACAAGCGTACCTGCTGAAACAATAGCACCGTCCCCAATCTTCACACCTGGCAATACAGTGGAATTTGCTCCAATCATCACTTCATTCCCTATGATTACTTCTCCAAGACGATATTCCGTAATTAAATATTCGTGAGCTAAAATCGTTGTATTGTAGCCAATTATTGAATTTGCTCCAACTGTAATCTTTTCTGGAAACATAGTATCAGGCATAGCCATAAGTGCAAATGATGTTTGCTCTCCGACTTTCATCCGTAAAAACGTGCGATACAACCAGTTCTTCACGGATAAAAATGGCGTATAGCGTGCAATTTGAATAACAATAAAATTTTTCATTACCTTAAAGAAGGATACTGTTTTATACACATTCCATAATGAATTTGCTCCTGAAACAGGGTAGCGCGTTGTCCGTCGCACTTTGCTCTCTCCCCTTATCTACTATTCAGACAAAATGGATAATAAATCACTCATTCTATCTAGTACATAATCCGGCTTATACGATTCTAAGTACTCTCTACCTTTAATCGTCCATGCCACTGCCGCTGTTTTCGTACCTGCGTTTTGTCCGCCTACTATATCATGATGGTTATCACCAACCATTAATGTTTCTTCCGGTTTTGCATCCAATAGTTTCAATGCTTTTTGAATGGGTTCTGGATGTGGTTTCACGTGTTCTACATCATCAATTGTTACAACAACATCAAAGAACTCCTTTAATTTTGAAAGCTTTAAACCCATTTCTACTGTTTGTCTCGCCTTCGTGGTCACAATTCCAATTTTATAACCTTGTTTCTTTAATTCCTGAACGGTTTCATAGACAGTTTCATATTCTTCCACTAGTTCATCATGATGGTCATGATTAAACTGACGATAGCACTGAATCATCTCATCTACCTTGCCCTCATCCATTGAACGAAACGTCTCATGCAAAGATGGACCGATAAATGGCAATATATCTTCGCGCTTATACTGATCTGGATAGTACTTATTTAACGTGTGTAAAAAAGAAGAAATAATAAGTTCATTTGTATTTATTAATGTTCCATCTAAATCAAATAACACTGTATTTATTTTCATATGCTCGATCCTTTCACTGCCTGAATATGAAAGAAGCAGCATCTCATATAAGATGCTACTTTTCTCTAGTTTTCTGAATATCTTTTATCAGCTTGCCCCATTATACGTCTCACAATAATGAAAATGATAGAAATAACAACAAGCCCGATGGACATCACTTGCGCAATGCGAAGCGGTCCTAACATTAAGCTATCCGTACGTAAGCCTTCCACAAAGAAACGTCCAACTGAATACCAAATTAAATACGTAAAGAATAATTCACCACGGCGTAAATTCGCTTTGCGTAATAACAATAATAGAATTACACCTGCAAAATTCCATAATGATTCATATAAGAACGTTGGATGATAATATACACCATCAATATACATTTGATTCACAATAAACTCTGGTAAATGTAAGCCTTCTAAAAACTGTCTTGTTACCTCACCGCCGTGAGCCTCTTGGTTCATAAAGTTCCCCCATCGGCCAATTGCTTGTCCAAGAAGAATACTTGGTGCTGCAATATCAGCCAGCTTCCAGAAGGAAATACCGCGTTTTTTCGCAAAGAAAATCCCCGTAATCACCGCTCCGATTAAACCACCATGAATCGCCAATCCACCTTGACGAATATTAATAATTTGCCTTGGGTCTTGCACATAATATTCCCACTCAAAAATAACATAGTATGCGCGTGCGCAAATAATCGCAATTGGTACCGCAATTAAAACAAGATCGACAAAAGTATCTTTTGGAATACCTAATCGTTCACCCTCGCGCGTAGCTAGCCAAAGTCCAAGCAAAACACCTGTCCCAATAATAATCCCATACCAATAGACTGGGAACGGTCCAAGTTGAATCGCTACACGATCTAGCTGTGGTACAGAACCTAACAGCATATGTATGACCTCTCTCTCCTAATTTATTCTTGATTTCCTAGTTCAATCGCACTCATTAAGCGCTCAGAAAATTGTTGTGCTGCATTGACTCCCATTCGTTTTAATCTGAAGTTCATTGCTGCTACTTCAATAATAACAGCCAAGTTTCGGCCAGGACGAACTGGAAGTGTAATCTTCGTAAGTTCTGTATCTATAATTTTCATTTTCTCTTCATCAAGACCTAGACGATCATAGTTTTTCTTTTGATCCCAAATCTCAAGATTAATCACAAGTGTAATACGCTTGTAGTTTCGCACAGCCCCTGCACCAAATAACGTCATGACGTTAATGATACCTAGACCACGAATTTCTAGTAAATGCTCAATTAAATCTGGTGAGCTTCCTACTAACGTATCTTCATCTTCTTGACGAATTTCTACGCTATCATCCGCAACTAAGCGGTGACCGCGTTTAACAAGTTCAAGTGCTGTTTCACTTTTCCCGACGCCACTTTGACCTGTAATTAAAACACCAACGCCGTAAATATCTACTAATACACCGTGAACGGCAGTTGTTGGTGCTAACTTACCTTCTAAATAATTTGTTAAACGACTTGATAGTCTTGTCGTCGTTTGGGAAGAGCGTAAAAGAGGCACACCAAACTCACGTGATGCTTGCAATAATTCTCCAGGTACATCTTGACTACGCGTTACGATAATACACGGCGTTTCTTCTGTACAAAGAGCTGTCATTCTTTCTTGCTTTTGCTCAGTTGTTAATGTATCAAAAAAAGTAAGCTCCGTTTTTCCAAGAAGCTGTACGCGATCTGCTGGATAATATGTAAAGAATCCTGCCATTTCAATTCCAGGTCGCGATAAATCACTTGTATCAATTGGACGATGAATTCCTTCCTCACCACTTACTAATTCCAATTGAAATTGCTCAATTAAATCTTTTGTCCTTACTTTCGGCATATGTAAACCTCCACTCCGCTGCGGGTTCATTCTCATTTGATGTAAAATTCCATTCTAACCGATATTGTACCATTTTTTTCTGAAAACAAGAAATATGGTTTCTACTAAATAGAAAAAAACATTTCATGAGATTCATGAAATGTTTTTCTTTTTGTCATTTTTCTATTTTTTCTCAGATAATGGCTCGACAATTACTTTATCAATCAGCATATTTAAAATAGAAATACAAATTGCCGCAAGAATTGCTACACCAAATCCTGATATGTTAAAAGCATCACCTAACAAAGAATCTGTCATCTCTAATGTAATTGCATTAATTACAATTAGGAAGAAACCAAATGTTAAAACAGTAATCGGTAACGTAATTAAAATTAATAACGGTTTTACAAATACATTTAAAATCGACAAAATAACGCTCGCGATAATCGCGGTTTGTATGTTTTCTATGTAAAATGCGTCTGGTGCAATTCCCTTTAGAAGACCTGATACAACAATTAATACGACGCTATTCACAAGAAGTGATAGAATCCATCTCATTTTCTTACACATCCTTTTGATATATATACTTAATCATACGCTAATGGATAGCAAACGCCAAGTAACCATAAAAAAAAGCGAGGGAAAACCTTTCTTTTTTTTGGGAAGAGAGCATCCACCCATGCATAGGAGGTTCGCTCCATGCCATGTGAAAACAGAGGGAGGAAATGAGTAGGAGTCTCCTTTTGGCTTCGTAGCCGTGATTTGTATGCTGAAAATCGAAATAAGTCTATATAACAACTTATTCCAGCCCTTATACTTGTATACCTGTCACGCTAAATCCTCTCCCAAACAAAAACAAGGAGCTAGCCAATTGGCTTAGCTCCCTACCTCAACCTCATTCATCTTCTCTTTCATACGAGCCGTATCACGCTCTAAAATCTCTTTTAAATACTTCCCTGTATAGGAACGCTCTTCTTTTACAACTTGCTCCGGCGTACCTGACGCAATGATTTGACCACCTTTGTCTCCGCCTTCTGGACCAAGGTCAACAATGTAATCTGCTGTCTTAATTACATCTAGGTTATGCTCGATAACAAGCACAGTTTCCCCACTTTCAACAAGGCGCTGTAATACTTCTAGAAGTCGTGCAATATCATGTGCATGTAAGCCGGTTGTCGGCTCATCTAAAATATATAACGTACGACCTGTAGAACGACGATGTAATTCAGATGCAAGTTTCACACGCTGCGCTTCACCACCCGATAATGTAGTAGCCGGCTGCCCTAATTTCATATAGCCCAGCCCTACATCTACAAGCGTCTGCAACTTCCGTTTAATTTTCGGGATGTTGGCAAAGAATTCTACCCCATCTTCAATCGTCATTCCTAGTACTTCAGAAATGTTCTTATCTTTATATTTCACTTCTAACGTTTCACGATTATAACGTTTTCCATGACATACTTCACATGGAACATATACATCCGGTAAGAAATGCATTTCAATTTTAATAATCCCATCACCGCGGCAAGCCTCACAACGGCCACCTTTCACGTTAAAACTAAAACGTCCCTTTTGATACCCACGTACTTTTGCTTCATTTGTTTGCGCAAACACATCACGGATATCATCGAAAACGCCTGTGTATGTTGCTGGATTCGAGCGCGGTGTACGTCCGATTGGTGATTGATCAATATCAATAACTTTATCTAAATGCTCAAGGCCTTTAATTTCCTTATGAGCTCCTGGCTTACTTTTCGCCTTATATAATTTCTGTGCTAACGATTTATATAGAACTTCATTGATCATCGTACTTTTTCCTGATCCAGATACGCCGGTTACTGCTACAAATGTCCCAAGCGGGAATGACATCTTCGCATTTTTTAAGTTATTTTCTTTTGCACCAATAATCTCGACCTTACGCCCATCCCCTTTACGTCTCTCAAGTGGGACCGGAATAAATTTCTTACCGCTTAAATATTGCCCTGTTAATGAATTATCATCATTCATTACTTCATCTGGCGAGCCAGATGACACAACTTGCCCACCATGAATTCCTGCGCCAGGGCCAATATCAAGTAAATAATCGGCCGCCATCATTGTATCTTCATCATGTTCAACAACGATTAGCGTATTTCCTAAATCACGCATTTCCTGTAGTGTACGAATCAGGCGATCATTGTCACGCTGATGTAAACCGATAGAAGGTTCATCAAGAATATACAATACACCAGTTAAACGAGAACCAATTTGCGTTGCAAGACGAATACGCTGTGCTTCCCCACCTGATAATGTTCCTGCTGCACGGCTTAATGTTAAATAATCAAGTCCAACGTTAATTAAGAAACTTACGCGCTCTTTAATTTCACGTAAAATTAAACGAGCAATCTTTTCTTGTTTTTCTGTCAGCTCAATGCCCTCGAAGAAATCATAAACTTCTTGAACAGAGTACTTCGTTACATCCGCAATCGTTTTTCCGCCAACAAAAACAGCTAAGCTTTCTGGCTTCAAGCGGCCGCCCTTACATTTCGGACACGCCTGCTCCGCCATATACTTCTCCATTTGTTCACGAATGTAATCAGAACTTGTTTCACGGTAGCGACGTTCAATATTTGGAATAACTCCTTCAAATAAAATATCACTTTCTTTCACTTGTCCAAAGTCATTCACATAACGGAAATAAACCTTCTCTTCTCCACTTCCGTACAACACTTTATCAAATAACTCTTTCGGTATATCCTTCACAGGCATATCCATATCAATGCCGTAATGATTACACACAGATTGCAGCAATTGCGGATAATATTGCGAACTAGTCGGTTCCCAAGGGGCAATCGCATGCCCATTTAACGATAAATCCCAATTTGGAATTACAAGTTCTAAATCTACCTCTAATTTTGAGCCAAGCCCATCACAAGACGGACACGCACCAAATGGGCTATTGAAAGAGAACATACGAGGTTCTAATTCACCGATCGAAAAACCACAATGCGGGCAAGCATGATGCTCACTAAATAAAAGCTCCTCTTCTCCAATCACATCGATTAATACACGACCTCCACCTAGTTTCAATGCACTTTCAAGAGAATCTGCAAGGCGGCTTGCAACCCCTTCTTTCACAACGATACGGTCAATTACGACTTCAATGGAATGCTTCTTGTTTTTATCTAACGTAATTTCTTCAGACACATCAAGCATTTCTCCATCAACACGAACGCGAACATAACCTTGTTTCTTTATATCCTCTAATACTTTCACGTGTGCACCTTTACGACCTGATACAATCGGTGCTAACACTTGTAATTTCGTGCGCTCTGGATATTCCAAAACACGGTCTACCATTTGTTCTACCGTTTGTGATGTAATTTCAATCCCGTGGTTCGGACAGATTGGTGTCCCAATACGCGCAAATAATAGGCGTAAATAATCATAAATCTCTGTCACCGTTCCGACTGTTGAACGCGGGTTACGACTCGTCGTTTTTTGATCAATTGAAATTGCTGGTGATAACCCTTCAATTGTATCCACATCCGGTTTATCCATTTGCCCTAAAAATTGGCGCGCATACGCGGATAAAGACTCCACGTATCTGCGCTGCCCTTCGGCATAAATCGTATCAAATGCTAATGATGATTTCCCTGAACCAGACAGACCTGTCACAACAACGAGCTGATTTCTCGGAATGGTTACATCAATATTTTTCAAGTTATGCGCCCTCGCACCTTTTACAACGATAAAATCTTTGCTCACTATTTTCACCCTTCCGCTTTTAATTCTAGCAGTAAATCTCTCAGCTCAGCTGCACGCTCGAAGTCTAGTGCCTTTGCCGCTTCCTTCATTTCTGCTTCCATCTTCGCGATTGTTTTTTCTCGTTCTTTCTTCGTCATTTTCTTAGCCGGCCCAGCTTCATACACTTCTGTTTCTTCTGCAGCTGTTGTTGCACGAATCACGTCACGTACTTCTTTTTGAATTGTTTTCGGTGTAATGCCATGTTCCACGTTGTAAGCTTCTTGCTTTTGACGACGGCGTTTCGTCTCTTCAATTGCAATTCCCATCGATCTCGTTATGCGATCTGCGTACATGATTACATGACCGTGTTCATTACGCGCGGCACGACCAATTGTCTGAATCAATGATCGCTCTGAACGTAGGAACCCTTCTTTGTCCGCATCTAAAATCGCTACGAGTGATACTTCTGGAATATCAAGCCCTTCTCGCAACAAGTTAATACCAATAAGCACATCAAATTTACCAAGGCGAAGATCTCGAATAATTTCAATCCGCTCTAGCGTTTTAATTTCAGAATGTAAGTAGTTTACTTTAATACCAACATCTTTTAAATAATCTGTTAAATCCTCTGACATTTTCTTTGTTAATGTCGTAATCAATACACGCTCATTTTTCGCAATACGGTCATGGATTTCTCCTAATAAATCATCTATTTGTCCTTCAATTGGTCTTACATCAATTTGCGGATCTAAAAGCCCCGTTGGACGGATAATTTGCTCCACAACTTCCGGTGTAAGCTCTAGTTCATATGGACCCGGTGTTGCTGATACATACACAACTTGATTCGTTTTCTCTTCAAACTCTTCAAACATAAGCGGTCTATTATCCATCGCTGACGGCAAGCGAAATCCATGGTCAACAAGCACTTGTTTACGCGCTTGGTCCCCATTATACATCGCTCTTACTTGTGGCACTGTTACATGCGACTCATCCATAACAATTAGGAAATCTTTAGGGAAATAATCTATTAATGTATATGGTGTTGAACCAGCTGGACGGAGCGTCAAATGACGGGAGTAGTTTTCAATCCCCGAACAAAATCCCATCTCTCGCATCATTTCTAAATCGTAACGAGTTCGCTGCTCAATACGCTGGGCTTCTAACAATTTACCGTTATCATTTAATTCTTTTAAACGTTCTTCTAATTCTTTTTCAATATTTTCAATGGCAACTTTCATTTTTTCTTCACGTGTAACGAAGTGAGATGCCGGAAAGATTGCTACATGTTCACGTTCTGCTAATACTTCACCTGTTAAGGCATTCACTTCACGGATACGATCAATCTCATCGCCAAAAAACTCAATCCGAATACAATGTTCATCAAGCGATGCTGGGAAAATCTCAACTACATCTCCGCGCACTCGAAATGTTCCGCGTTTAAAATCAATATCATTACGACCGTACTGCACATCAACAAGTTCACGAAGCAATTGATTACGGTCCTTTTCCATACCAACGCGCAAAGAAACCACAAGTTCACGGTATTCTTCTGGCGAACCTAAGCCGTAAATACAAGAAACACTTGCTACAATAATGACATCATCTCGTTCAAATAAAGCTGATGTCGCTGAGTGACGTAATTTATCAATCTCATCATTGATTTGTGCATCTTTTTCAATAAACGTATCGGTTTGTGGTACATACGCTTCCGGTTGATAATAATCGTAATAACTCACAAAATACTCAACAGCATTGTTCGGAAAGAAATCTTTGAGTTCACTATACAGTTGTCCTGCTAATGTTTTATTATGAGCCATTACAAGCGTTGGCTTCTTCACTTCTTTAATAACATTCGAAATCGTAAATGTCTTTCCCGTTCCTGTCGCTCCAAGCAACACTTGATGTTTCTTACCATTATTAATCCCCGCTACCAGCTGCTGTATCGCTCTTGGCTGATCACCTTGCGGGGAATATTCTGAGACAATCTCAAATTGATATTCCAAACAAAACCGACCTCCTCGTAAAAAATCTGTATTCTCATTTTACCACGAATGCCCATGAAAAAACCAAGAAAACGAACAGATATTCGGTAAAGTTTTCGACAATATAAAGTGAAACTTCCATCAGTAGGGGTTTTCTTCATCTCCACTGATGATTAATGAATCTGTCTTTTACGGGCAGTTGTCCCCCGCCTATCTTCCTCGTTTCTCTCTGAATCTTGAGATGGGGGTCTTACTGCCCGCAAATAGCGGGATAAACATAGCAAAAGGAAGGTTTCTTCTTTTTATAAGCCCCTTCCTTTTTTAATCCCATTTATTTTGCCGGTATACGTAACAGGTCATATCCATTATGACCTGTTTCTTTCACACAATCATGTAGCGTATACCTTATATCTTCACGAGTATCTTTCATTATCTTTTTACAAGTATCGGAGTAAATTCCTTTATCTTTACCAGCAAATTTATCATAAGAATTATCTACCTTATAGCTGATTTCTCTCCCAACATATTCTAGCGTTTGAAAGATTGGATCTCCTTCATGTGTATAATTCACAATGCATATTTTATCCGCTCTACCTTTTTCAACATTCATGAAGAACTTCTCGAATTTATGTAAATTAGAAATTTTATGTCCTTTTGCAATCACATCATTATTCTCATCAATTTTACCGCCCGATTGTGAACATGCTACTAAGCTTCCAATACAAAATAGAAAACACAATGAAGCAATTCCTTTTCTCATATTAAATCCTCTCCAGCTTGTTTTGGCTTTATACTATTATTCAACACGAGATTAACTAGAAGAATAATATTAATAGGTAGAATTTTCTAAAAAATAAATATTTACAAAAATATTATTTTACTTTAGAATACGAACTACAAAGATTCGACAAGATACGACAAAATGGGAATGTTTTTCAGAATATTATAACAGCTAAGAGGTGAGGGATCTATATGAATCTATTTCGGAAAAAATCCATTTCAGCATTATTAGCACAGGCAGAAAAAAAAGGGGCATCTTTAAAGAAAGAACTCGGTGCATTTGATCTCACAATGCTCGGGGTCGGCGCCATTATTGGAACAGGCATTTTCGTTCTTACTGGTGTTGCCGCAGCAGAACACGCAGGACCAGCACTTATTCTATCGTTTATTTTATCCGGTTTAGCCTGTGTATTTGCAGCACTATGTTATTCTGAATTCGCATCAACTGTACCGGTATCTGGTAGTGCATACACTTATAGCTATGCAACATTTGGAGAATTAATCGCCTGGATTTTAGGGTGGGATTTAATTTTAGAATACGGCTTAGCTTCCTCAGCTGTTGCCTCTGGTTGGTCAGGATATTTCCAAGGATTATTAAGTGGATTCGGGATTACATTACCTACCGCTTTAACAAGCGCATATAATCCTGAAGCTGGAACATACGTAGACTTACCGGCAATCTGTATTATCTTTCTAATGACATTGTTGTTAACAAGAGGAGCAAAAAAATCAGCTCGCTTTAATGCGATCATGGTAGCTATCAAACTCTTTGTTGTCTTACTATTTATCGGTGTTGGCGCTTTCTATGTCAAACCTGAAAACTGGACACCATTTATGCCGTTCGGCTTCTCTGGCGTAACAACTGGAGCTGCAACTGTATTCTTTGCTTACATCGGATTTGACGCTGTATCAACAGCTGCTGAAGAAGTGAAAAACCCACAGCGTAACATGCCGATCGGCATTATTGCTTCTTTAACAATCTGTACAATTTTATATATCGTTGTTTCATTAATTTTAACTGGAATTGTGCCTTACGATCAGTTAGGTGTTAAAAACCCTGTTGCATTTGCACTACAATACATCCAACAAGATTGGATCGCAGGTTTCATTTCTTTAGGAGCAATTACTGGAATTACAACTGTGTTACTCGTTATGTTATATGGACAAACACGTTTATTTTACGCAATTAGCCGCGATGGCTTACTACCAAAAGCACTTTCTCGCGTGAACAAGAAAACAAAAACACCTGTTATCAATAGTTGGATTACTGCAACTATGGTTGCTTTCTTTGCTGGTTTCATTCCTTTAAACAAACTAGCAGAATTAACAAATATCGGTACACTATTCGCATTCATCGTTGTATCCATTGGGGTAATCATCTTACGCAAAAAACAACCAGAACTACCGCGTGCTTTTAAAGTGCCATTAGTACCATGGATTCCTGCTTTAGCTGTTCTATTCTGTGGATACCTAGCATTGCAGCTCCCAGCAACAACATGGATCGGCTTTGTAGTATGGCTTGTAATTGGACTTGTTGTCTACTTCAGTTACGGTTACAAAAATAGTACGCTACAAAATAAACAAAAAGAAGACGTTGCATAATGAAAAAGCTGTTGTCCCATTAGGACAGCAGCTTTTTTTCTTTTTTCGGAAAAAACACATATGAAAATGTAATTACCGTATCAACTAAAAATACAATTCCCCAAACTTGACTCACACGGCTGGCTGCCTCATTTAACACAATTCCTTTTTCAAGCCAATTTCCCCACTGCTCAATCGGCACGAATCCATACATAAAGAAAAAGACAATATGAACAACGATAAACAAAACGAGATGTAAACTCCATTCTCCAATCTCCTGCTTTGTGTAAGCCCAGCCTGTTAGCTCTAGTGGTTCTTCTATATGTGTAAGTGGTTCATTCCGCCATTTCGCAACGAGTTTCTGTACACGTATATCTAATTTCTTTAAATCTTTTTTCCCATAAAAGAGTGCATATAGCAATATCACTAATGTAATGATTTGAAAGTTAGAAAACTTACCAGTTTCATAATAATCCATGACACCTAAAGCTAAAATAAAGACTTCATTGACAAGTAACACAACGCCAGCAATGAAACTAGCTTTCCGTAATCGAAATCCGTAACGAAGTAAAAAGAAACCAATTGCTGATATCCAAAACACAATTTCTGCACCAATTAAGAAATACCAACGATACTCTGCAAGTATACTCATTTTCCGCGCTCCTTCTCATCATATATACGAAAAGCCTCATCCATATACACTAGAAGCTCCTCTTCAATTGGATACATATTCATCTTCTGCGAGTCTTCTTTTGACTTTCGTACTTCCCATAATTTATCTAGAAATGCTTCATCCCCATTTGCCATCTCCAAACACTTAGCCATTAGCTTTTTTATAGTTTCTTGCACAGCATCATGAGATGCATCCTTCCCTTCTTTCATAAAGCTGCGTAACTGTTTTAACACATCTACCCATTCTCGAACATTCTCATCCTCCTCGCTCATATTTGGCAAATTGCGAAGAAGTTTTTGCTCACCCTCTGAAAACACTTGCTTTTGAAATATTTCACGTATACGAGGAGACTGCCTCGAAAGTTGAATAAGTTCGAACATAATTTTCCAATCTAACTCTCCCTCTAACTCAGCCGAATACACAACAGCTTGTAAAATCCGTTCCATCCGATTAAACTTTTTCTGCTCTTCTTGTACAAACTTAAGCTGTTTTTCCAATGATTCTCTTAAGCTAAATTCATCTGTCATTAGTATATTCATAATCTCTTTTAACGAGAAACCCATTTCTTTTAAAAATAAAATTTGTTGCAAACGAATGACGTCCCCTTCACTATATAAACGGTGTCCACCATCTGTTTTCCCGCTTGGTTTCAACAAATCAATTTGATCATAATAACGAAGTGTTCTTACCGTAACTCCTGTTTCCTTTGTAAGTTCTTGAATCGAGATCATTTCCATCACCCTTTCCTCTTTCATTGTAAAAGATGACGTAACGTAACTTTCAAGTGTTTTTGTAAAAAAATTCAAAAAAGAGACATATTCACTATGTCTCCTTTTGTTACCTTACATAAAGCCTAACGCATATACGAGAATATACCCAAGAACAGAAAGGCACACAGATCCTACCAATCCAGCTACAAATGCTCTACTTCCTAATTTACGGAATGTCGTAAATTCTACATTTAAACCAAGTCCCGCCATTGCCATCGCAATGAGCATATAAGCAAGGATTACGATATAGCCTGCTACCACTTCCGGTATAACACCTAATGAATGAAATGCACTCATTGCCAAGAACCCTAAGATAAACCACGGAATCGGAATATCACGCCAAGAGCCTTTTTGCCCATTTCCCTCACTACGCTTAAACCATAAGCCAATTAAAATCGCTACTGGTACAAGCATGGCAACACGCGTTAATTTTACAATAACCGCAATATCAACAGACGCGCTTCCACCTGGCGCCGCAGCAGCGATGACATGTGCAATCTCATGCAGCGTCGCTCCAGAAAATACACCGTAACCATACGGGGATAATCCAAGAACTGGGTATAATAAAGTATAAATCAACGTAAAAATTGTACCTAAAATAGCAATAATCGCTGCACCGACCGCTGTTTCATCGTCCTTCGCTTTCACTTGCGGTGCAATTGCCACGACCGCGGCCGCGCCGCAAATTGCCGTCCCGCATGCTGTTAAAATCCCAAGTGTTTTATCTACTTTAAAAACACGTGTTAATGCGTATACAACAACAAGTGTAAAAGCAATGACAATCGCTGCAATAACTAGCACCTTTGGCCCAGCCTTTGCAATATCAACAAGATTTAATCGCATACCTAGCAAAATAATTCCGAAGCGAAGTAACTTCTTACTCGCAAAATTCGTTCCCGCTATCGCTTCGCTTGGAACACCAATTGTAGCTCTCCAAATCATTCCAATTAGAATAGCGATAACTAATTGGCCCATAATATTTAAAAATGGGAGCTCCGCTAAATATTTCGCGCTAATCGCAATCAACAATGTAATCCCAATCCCCTGCGAAAAACCGAGACGCTTCTTCTTTTGTATAACAAGTGTTTGTTCCACTTTGGATCACTCCAATAATCGTATTAAAACATGCATGTTTCTTATACTTCCATTATAAAAGCATTCCAATAATAAGTTTAATACCAATATTCAATCTCAACCATCAGAAAAACTTATGATAAACTAAAAAAATGGAGGCGGCTCGTTCAAAATCTCAGGGCGTTGGAGCCCCCGACAGAGAGGCACTTTTTGCCTCGTCCGAGGGGACGAAACGACCGGAGATTTTAGCTGCCGGAGCTAGACAATAGAAAAGCCGAAGCTAATCTCTAGATCAATAACAAAAGAGCAAAGGAGCAAACATCATGAACGTCGATATTTTAAAAATATTTGTGACCGTCGTAGAACAAAAGCATTTCTCTCGTGCGGCAGAATTGCTCAATCTCTCTCAGCCTGGCGTCAGCATGCATATTCGCAATTTAGAAAACGAATTTGGCACTACACTCATTCAGCGTTCTCCAAAACACGTCCAAGTTACGGAAGCTGGCAATATTCTATACATACATGCGAAGCAAATGCTATCCCTTTATGAAGAAGCAAAACAAGAAATTAACGAACTACATAACGTTGTTACAGGTACACTGCGCATCGGGGCAAGTTTTACAATTGGTGAATATTTACTCCCAAAAATATTAGCACGCTACGCCAATGAAAATCCGCGTGTGGAAGTACACACGTTTATCTCCAACACAGAAGAAGTTCTCCAAAGCATTCGTTCCAACCAAATCGATATTGGCTTAGTAGAGGGTCAAGTCGTATACACTGATATAGATGTAGAGACTTTTATGAAAGATGAAATGAAACTAGTCGTTCCACCAAAACATCCTCTTCTGGGTGCACATGCAATTAACGAAGCTTCACTTCAAGATCAAGTATGGATCCTCAGGGAGATGGGATCTGGAACACGCGCCTATAGCGATCGTTTTATCCATCAGCACCATTTAAAACTGAAGCGTTTCTTTACATTTAGCAGCATTCAAAGCGTAAAAGAAGCCGTTGCTGCTGGGCTCGGCATTGCAATCCTTTCTGACTGGACCGTAAGGAAAGAGCTACAAGCAAAAGAACTTTTCCATGTCGAAGTTCCAAACGAAAAACTCATCCGTCCTTTCTCTATCGTTCGTGGCAAATACTTTATTCCTTCCAAAGCCATTCAAGTCTTTTTAGACCACGTTCATTCATTTGCACAAAAACAGAGTTGACCTTCACATTAGTGTGAAGGTTTACAATATATACGAAAGGAGTGAAATGCAGTGCGAATTGGAGAATTATCAAAGCGAACTGGCGTCAGTGAACGTTCATTAAGGCATTATGAAGAAAAAGGGTTGCTTCCTTCGAAACGCCTTACAAATGGCTATCGTGATTTTGAGGCAAGTGCCACCAGAAAAGTTGAACTCATTCAGATGTACTTACAGCTTGGCTTAAATTTAGAAGAAACTGCAAGAATGCTGCGCTGCTTAGAAATTGAACCACAATTATACGAAAATCCATGCAGTAGTATTCTTACACTTTACGAAGACAAGCTGGCTGAGGTAACAAAGCAAATTTCACTGCTCTCCAATATTCAAGCGAATTTACAGAAGCATGTTTCACTCCTAAAAAAAACGAAGAAAAAGGAATGATTGCATATGTTCGTTATACACGGAAGCTCCCGTTCAAATGGAAATACAGAAGCCCTTACACACATGATGATTGATGGTATCGATGCAGAACAAATTTATTTACGAGATCATACCGTTCATCCTATTACAGACCAACGTCATGAAGCAGAAGGATTTCAACCAGTAGATGATGATTACCAAAACCTAATTGAGCAAATGCTAGAACACGACACAATTATTTTCGCTACACCTCTATATTGGTATGGGATGAGCGGACATATGAAAAACTTTGTTGATCGCTGGTCACAAAGTTTACGTGATAGATCCCTTCATTTTAAAGAAAAGATGAAAGAAAAAAAGATGTACGTTGTCATTGTTGGTGGAGATAATCCAAAGTTAAAAGCATTACCACTTATCGCACAATTTCAATACATCTTTGATTTTACCGGTTCTTCTTTTGAAGGCTACATTATCGGTGATGCTAATGCACCGGATGAAATTTCAAACGATAAAGAAGCATTAGCAAAAGCGAAACTATACAATGAACAATTCCGGAAATAATAACCAGGAACTAGTTTGACAATTCTCTTTGTATACGCATACAATAAAAATAACATTATGAAAGGAAGGTAATCCGGCCAATGAAGTTCTAATTCTCTTATTTATTCATCCATCACGCATAGTGAAACAAAATGATGAAAACTAGAAGAGGATTAGTCTGTCCATTTGTCGATACTTTCTTTTATCGCGATCGTGTAAAAATATGTGCATCGCTTATTTCTGCACACTTTTTTACATCTATGGGTGACGTCTATCCTCTCTAGTGAAACTAGGGAGGTTTTTTTATGACCATTTTATTCGCACGCAATATTGAAAAAAACTTTGGTGACCGCACTATATTTACAGTACAATCGCTTGAAATTCAAGGAAATGACCGCATCGGCATTGTCGGAGTCAATGGAGCCGGAAAATCTACGCTACTACAAATATTAAGCAAAGAAATAGAGCCGGACGAAGGTTCTGTCTCACATTATGGTTCGATCGCCATTATCCCTCAATTTAGCGAGGAAACATTGGAATATACTTCCACTTTCGCAAAAGGAAAGTGGAACATTTCAAACGTTTCAGATGCAATGAGTGGCGGTGAACGAATGCGCTTAAAGATCGCTCATGCTCTTGAGCAGGAAGCTTCCATCTTATTTGCAGATGAACCGACAAGTCATTTAGATATGTATGGCACAGAGCAATTAGAACAAGCACTCTTATCTTATAAAGGTGCACTCGTTCTAGTTTCTCATGATCGTGCATTTCTAGATACGATTTGTACAAAGATCATTGAAATTGAAGACGGTACAGTTCGTGAATATAAAGGGAACTATTCAAATTATCGGGAACAAAAAGAACGTGAACGCACTGAACAAAGAGCTGAATATGAACAATATGTACAAGAAAAGAAACGATTAGAACAATCTATTTTACACCGAAAACAGCGCGCTTCTAGTATGACAAAGGTTCCAACCCGGTATAGTTCTTCTGAGTCTAGGCTTTATAAGTTAGGTGCTGCCCATGGCCAAGAAAACGTTAGTAAAGCAGCAAAAGCATTAGAAACGAGACTTGAAAAACTAGAAAAGAAAGAAAAACCGAAAGAGTTAGCTCAAACTCAGTTTGATGTACAACACCATGCACCGATTCATAGTAAAACAGCTGTACAATTTAATAAAACAACGAAAAGGCTAGGCGACCGTACACTGTTTCAAAATATGAACGGCAGTGTTTCTCCCGGTGCAAAAATTGCCATTTTAGGTGCAAACGGAAGCGGGAAAACAACGTTATTCAAAATGATTCTCTCAAATGAGCGTGGCATTCAGCTTTCAAAAAGCTGTAAAATTGGATACTTTGAACAGACATTATCTATTTTAAAAACAGATAAAACAATTTTAGAGAATGTTTTAGAAGAAACAAATTATACGGAAGCTTTCGTCAGAACAATATTAGCTCGCCTTCTCTTCCGGCGCGAAGATGTGCATAAACCTGTGCATGTATTGAGCGGTGGCGAGCGAACAAAGGTAGCACTAGCGAAAGTGTTTTTAGGAAACTATAACATGCTTCTGCTCGATGAACCGACGAACTATTTAGATTTAACAACTCAGGAAGAACTAGAAAACATGTTGCAAGAATATCCTGGCACCGTCCTTTTCATTAGCCATGACCGTGCATTTATTCGTTCGGTTGCAGATTATATCTTACACATAGATGAGACTGAACCACGACTCTTCCACGGAAATTATGATCAATATATGAATCGAACAGAACAAACTTCTGTAAACACTACCGAGCAAGAACTGTTGCGATTGCAAACAAAATTAACAGAAATCATCAGCCGAATTTCGATGCCTGATCGACAGGATGATGTTACAATTCTTGAACAAGAATATGAGCAGTTATTGGAGAAAATCAGGAATTGTAAGGAAGCACTCTAATGTCTTCCCTATATCTCGACGAGGCCGCTGCCATTTCCCAAGAAATATTGATGCTTCGACATGCTAAGATGCTGCAAATATATCGACACTTCGACAATATACGACATAAGCAAGCATACAAAAAGCCGTGCATTAAGCACGGCTTCTTTCTTTATATTCTACACACGGACAGCTGTTCCACTTACCGCAACCATTAACATCCCTTCGCGAACTACCTCATAGTCTACGTCAATGCCAACAATCGCATTTGCACCTTTTTGCTTCGCAAGAGATTTCATCTCTTCCATCGCAATATCACGTGCTTCTTTTAATTTACTTTCATATGCACCAGAACGGCCACCGACAATGTCACGAACAGAAGCAAATAAGTCGCGGACGATATTTGCACCCATAATTGCTTCACCGTTTACGATATCAATGTACTCGATAATTTCTTTCCCTTGAATAACAGAAGTTGTTGTTACAATCATTTTTTACAGCCCCCTATATATGTATCTTTTTCTTACCTACCTATATGGTACGCTAATTCTGTTAAAATTACATATACAAGGTCTTTTAAATTACACTGCTTCCGTATCCCACTTATGATTCTGTTCTACAAACACAATTCCCAATTCATGATGTCCATCTGCATATAGTGCCGTTTGAGCAAGGCGGAGCTCGCCTTTTGTATCAAGTACTTCTAATTTACAAAATGCCCCTGTCGTCTTGGACTGAAGCGCATCATAAAACTCTTCTGCACTTTTAGGAATTACACCGTTTACTTTCGTAATAACCTCTCCGGGCTTCAGGTTCATTTCTACACCGACTGTATTCGGAATTATACCTAATACAACTAATCCATCGTCGCGCGCTGCAAAATATGCTGGGCACGTTTCATCAGCTATACGTTCCCGCATCGCAATAGTAAAGCGACCAAGCATCGCGACTCCCATCGCAAGAATAGCTACAACAGGCCACCAATAACTGATCACTCCTAAAACAAGAACAAGGGTTGCTAAACCAAATATACGTCTTCCTGTAAATAATAATGCTTCTGTCGGTTCCTCACTTCTAATTGTTCGCATAAAGCCAATTAAAAACGGTACAAGGAATAAGGAATACGTTTGTGAACCAACAGAAATGACCGGCCACCACGAAACAAATTGTGTAACAGCATCTCCCGGCACAAGAATAAAAATCGGAACGAGCCATAAACGCTTTGATTCATGTAGTCCAATATTTAAACCGCGCTTTCCTTTACGCATTTTAGGCGTTGAATGCCGCACCGCATTTTTCGAAATTAATAATCCTTCTACTACTAACATCAAGCCTAGTAAAATGGCAAGTGATGCAATGGTACTCTCTTCTCCTTCTCCAAGCTGTAAGAAAGAGATTGGAAGTTTAGAAGATAATAAAGCTGCTACAATCGCCACGCCAAATGTGTAAGCAGAAGATAAATATCTATATTGAGCAGCTAGTCCAAATACTAGTGTCCAAATTAAAATCATCCATATACTTGCTTGCGACATAACTAGTCCGGCTCCAACTGTTATGATGGATACAACGAATCCATATCCAACTCCTGAAAATAAGGATGTTCGTAGTTCAAACCAAATATCATATACTTTAAAAGAAAAATCTTTTCGTTCTCGTAATATACGTAAGTATCCAACAAAAATGCTACTTATCAAAAATACATAGACAGCAGGGTGTAAGAAAAAACGCCCAACTGCTCGCATTATCTCAAAAGACCACGCCTCCACGAATCGCTTCACCACCATTTATTCTTTCTTTTTATCTTATCATAAAGTGAAACTTTAATCAGTGGCGTTTTCTCCATCCCCCATCTACCTTCTTTTCTTTTTCTAAATTTTGAGATAGAAGTGTTACCGTTCATAAGTAGCGGGATAAACACCTACAAAAAAATACAGGCAATAATATGCCTGTATTTTTCCTTATTTCGCCATTAATTTTAATGCTGCCTGCAATTGCAGATCATTTTCACCAGAGCGAATCTTTTCAATGATTTTATTTTGAATCGCTTCAGCTGTCTTTTTATCAAGCTGACCTGTCATTTCCATTTCATTTGCATTTTGGAATGCTTTTAAAGCCGACTCTGTTTCCTTACTAAAGTATCCATCCTCACGTCCAGGTACATATCCTAAACTTTTCAGCATTTCTTGCGCATGCTTCACTTGTACATCATTTGAATTATAAGAAAGTGTTTTCTCAATTTGAATTGGCGTTGCATGATAATAATCTGGCTGTTTCACTTCCACCGTTGGAGCAATTCCTTTCTTATGAATCCAATTGCCATCTGGTGTAAGCCATTTAAACATTGTCAGTTTAATATTGCTGCCATCTTTAAACGGAACAGCTTGCTGAACAGTACCTTTTCCAAATGTTTTTTCACCAACTAAATCATATCCTTCGCCTTCTTTTAATGCACCTGCTAAAATTTCTGAAGCCGATGCACTTCCTTTATCAATTAATACTGAAATCGGATATGATTTTCTCTCTTTTAATGCAGTTGAGAATTTCTTTTTCTCACCATTTCGTTGTTCAACTTGCATCATTGGCTTTTTGTCCGTCATAATTAATCCTAAAATATCTTGTACGCTATTTAAGTAACCTCCTGGATTACCACGTACATCAATGACAAGGCCTTTTATATCTTTCTTTTCAAGTTCTTTTAATTGATCTTTAAATTCTTTCGCTGTATTTTCAGAGAAAGATGTAATTTGGATATAACCAATATTTTTCTCCTTCTCTTTCTTTACAGAACTAAACACAGTAAAAATCGGAATTTTTTCACGTTTAATTTTAAATTCTAGTGGATCTGCAACTCCTGAACGCTTTATCTCAAGCGTAACGTCCGTTCCTTGTTTACCACGAATCTTTAAGACCGCTTCTTCACGTGATAAATCTTTTACACTGTTTCCATTTACTGATAAAATTTGATCATTTGGCTTAATGCCTGCTTTTTCTGCTGGTGACCCTTTAATCGGAGAGACAATGATCAGTTTTCCATCCGTTTTGTTCACCTCAGCACCAATACCTTCAAGCTCCGGATCAAGCGACTCTGTAAATTGCTTCGCTGTTTCCTTATCCATATACGTGGAATAAGGGTCCTTCAGCGTCGACAACATACCCTGTATCGCACCCTCAACAAGCTTTTCATCCTTCACGTCTTCCACATAACGCGAATCAATCAGTGCATACGCCTCATTAATTTTAGCTAAATCCCCTTGTTTCGTGCCGGCACTATCGCCTGTAATTGTTTGCGCCATATATGATGGATTGATTCCAAACATATACATACCTGCAAACATTCCGCCAGCACCAATTAAAAATGCAACAATCATTCCAATAATCGCAACTCTACGTTTCAATGCGGAATTCCCCTTTCCAGAACACACAGGTGGTGTAGCAAAAGGCATCACACATTGTGTGATGCCTTTACCTATTTCTACTATATGATAAGCTTGTACGAATTATGTTTGCAACTTTTTATACTTTTAAGAAGCGACGAATTGACATTACGCTTCCCCACATACCGATTAATGCACCAATTAATACTAATAAACCGGAAAGTTGGAATACAAACGGACTATATGGAAGAAGTTCGAAAATCGTTCCTCCAAGCTTCTGGTTAAACATACCTTGAAGCGAATTATAAGTAGATAAAATTACAACAATTGGGAGAATTGAACCAAGTACACCTAAGAATAAACCTTCTAATAAGAACGGCCAACGGATAAACCAGTTTGTCGCACCTACAAGTTTCATAATTTCAATCTCCGTGCTTCGTGCATAAATTGTAATTTTGATTGTATTAGAGATTAAGAACATTGCTGTGAATAATAGACCAGCAATTAACAAAATCCCAATATTACGGCCTGTGTTCACTGTATCAAATAATTTTTCAACTTGGCCTTTACCATATTGAACTGTACTTACAAACTGCATTTTTTCAACTTTTTTCGCAATTGTAGCTGTATCTGTTGGTTCTTTCGCCTTTACAATAAATACGTTTTTAAGTGGATTATCTTGCTCAAATAACTCAAACGTTTTCCCGCTGTCACCTAAGCTTTTAATCAAACGTTTTAACTCTTCTTCTTTAGAAGAATATTTAACAGAATCTACTTTTGCAATTTTGCTAAGATCTTTTTCCAATTTCTTTTGATCCGCTTCTTTCGCTGCTGGATCAATGTGTACACGAATTTCTACATCTTGCTCCACTTTCGTTGCAAAGTGGTTCATATTCATAATCGCTGTTAAAAAGACACCTACAAGTAATAATGTAACTGTTACTGCACTTACAGAAGCAAACGTCATCCATCCGTTACGGGATAGATTTTTTACACCTTCTCGTAAATGCCGACTAAGGGTTTTAGTCTTCATATCCGTATCCTCCCTCAATCTCATCTCGAACAATTTTTCCGCCTTCAATCGCAATTACGCGATGACGAATTGTATTTACGATATCTGCGTTATGTGTTGCCATAACAATTGTTGTACCGCGCTCATTAATACGTTTAAAGATACTCATAATATCAAGTGCTGTATCAATATCTAAGTTTCCTGTCGGCTCATCGGCAATCACAACTTTTGGCTTATTTACAATCGCCCTTGCAATCGCCACACGCTGTTGTTCTCCACCTGAAAGTTCAGTTGGAAGTGCGTCCGCACGATCTTCAAGGCTTACAAGACCCAGTACTTCAGTAACACGCTCACGAATTGCATCAGGCTCTTCTTCAATTACTTCTAAAGCAAACGCTACATTCTCATATACCGTTAATTTAGGTAGCAATTTAAAGTCTTGGAAAATTACGCCTAACTGACGGCGAAAATATGGTACATCTCGCTCTGCTAACGTTTCAATTACAAGTCCATTCACATTGATAGATCCTGTTGTTGGTTTTTCTTCACGATACATCATCTTAATAAATGTAGATTTTCCGGCTCCACTCGGTCCAACTACGTATACAAATTCACCCTGCTTAATGCTAACTGTGAGTCCATCGATGGCTTTCATACCATTTGGATACTCCTTATAAACATTCGTCATTTTTATCATTATTTATCACCCAATACTTAATGATTTTTTTCGACATACTTTTTCTGTCTATCTGAACATGAAAGCAAAAGTTCCCACTCTTACTTACACTCTGCTGTACTACAAACCTATTAAAGTATTTCTGTTGTTTCAAATAACAGTAACAGCAGTTTCAGTCTATCACTGTTGCTTATGTACATGTTTCAGCAAAATTCTACAAACTACATTGTAACATCATTAGGTTTCCAATTCGGATACAATTTTGTTACAGTTATGTTACAGCGCAAAAAGAAACAAGAAAAAGCAGTTATTCAAAGCTCCTTTTCCTACCCCATGCCAAGTTAAAACAAAGAGAGAAAACGAGTACAGGTCACCTTTTGTTCTTCATAGCAGCAGTTTATCTATTTTAAAATCAAAATAGATACATATATATCATAAACAAGTCTATATCATTTTATGAATCATCTTATAAGTCTAGCTTTTTATAAAATAGCCCAAAAAACTGACTGTTTAGCCCATCATGTCTAAGAACCTTCCACACAAAAAAGCCCCTTAGCCAACACTGCTAAACAGTCAGCTCCACTTTTTTTACGTTCTAGCTTTAGCAGCTAGAATGCTCAGTGGCTTTGCTTCTTCCTTCTATTCTAAACAAGCCACTTCCGCTTTTCTTTTGTCTAGCTGCAGTGGCTAAAATCTCCGGCCGTTTCACTCCCTCGGACGAGACAAAAAATGCCTCTCTGTCGGGGGTTCCAACGTCCTACGATTTTAAACAAGCTACTTCCACTTTTCTTACTTATGTTCTGCTAACCACTCTGATACTTTTTTTGCATCCTCACCTTGAATAAGTTCCGCTGGCATTGAACCGCGTCCTTTTTTGATAATATTTTCAATCTCCGCCGCGTCGTATTTACCGCCTACTTTTCGTAAATCAGGTCCAGTTGCACCAGATAAGTCGCTAGCATGACAACCTGCACAACTTTTTTTGAAAATTTGCTCTGCACTATCTGTACTTGCAGATTGATTAGAAGATTTATTTTCTTCTTTCTTTCCACATGCTCCTATAGTAAAAGCTAATGATGTTCCTAATGCAATAGCCAACAATTTCTTTTTCACTTATATCGCTCCCCATTGTTGATATCCTTCTTATTATTGATATAGCCATACTTTCACATAGCTCTCACTTGCCATTATAATAATTATCCCCTTATAGAAAAACCAACCTCCATAGGATATTTTTTACAAAAGGGATGAGAACCCTACTCATATAAAGCTTTCACCAATTGTTTCAATTCTGTGAACAAATGTAAATTACTATAAAGATACTGTTTTTACAAAACAGAAAAGAAAAAATTCTATACGGCTTCCTTATCATTTATAGCTTGCTTCTTAATATTTTTTACTTTTTACAAAACAATATACGACCTTGTATCATAAAACCAAGCTCATCAAAAAGAGAAGTTGTCACCCAACTCCTCTTCCTCCTTCTCTTATCAATACAGACAAGATGTACCTCATTATTCCCCTCTATCTCCTCAACGATAGGCCAACAGTCCGTTGGCTTTTTTTCTTAAGAAATACGAGAGCGTAAATATGCATCAATAAACGGATCAATTTCTCCATCCATAACCGCTTGTACATTACCAACTTCCGTATTTGTACGGTGGTCTTTCACTAGAGAGTATGGGTGGAATACGTAAGAACGAATTTGGCTACCCCAGCCAATTTCTTTTTGTTCACCACGAATTTCATTTAACTCCGCTTGCTGTTCTTCTAATTTCTTTTGATATAATTTCGCCTTTAACATTTTCATCGCATGTTCACGGTTTTTAATTTGCGAACGCTCGGATTGACATGTTACAACCGTATTCGTTGGCGTATGTGTAATACGAACCGCTGAATCCGTCGTATTAATGTGCTGTCCACCCGCACCACTTGCACGGTACGTATCTATTTTCAAATCTTCCGTACGCACTTCAATCTCGATATCATCATTAAATTCAGGTACAACTTCACAAGATACGAACGATGTATGACGACGGCCTGAAGAGTCAAACGGTGAAATACGTACAAGACGATGTACACCTTTCTCTGCTTTCAAGTAACCGTAAGCGTTATGACCTTTAATTAACAATGTTACGCTTTTGATTCCTGCTTCATCGCCTGGTAAATAATCGACTGTATCTACTTTAAACCCGCGTTTTTCAGCCCAGCGTGTATACATACGTAATAGCATAGAACCCCAGTCTTGTGATTCTGTTCCACCAGCACCTGGATGTAGTTCTAAAATTGCATTATTTTTATCATAAGGATCGCTTAATAATAGCTGAAGCTCGTACTCATTCATTTCTCGAACTAAAGATTTCACTTCAGATTCTAATTCCTCATGTAAATCTTCATCATATTCTTCTTTTAAAAGTTCATGTGTCACTTCTAAATTTTCGAATGTTTCATCTAACTGACGAAACTTCCCAACCATTTCTTTTAACGCATTCGCCTCATTAATTACAGTTTGTGCGCCTTGTTGATCATCCCAAAAGCCTGCACCCATCATTGTTTCTTCTAATTCTGCAATGCGTTTTTCCTTTGTAGGAAGGTCAAAGAGACCCCCTAAAAGCCGCTAATCTCTTAGCCATTTTCTCTAATTCTTGCCTAATTTCTACTAATTCCATGCTCTTCACCTCTATGTAATTGCTATCGCTTTTATATAAAACAAGGGAAACTCCCTCCGCTTATTACAGAGAGAGTTTGTCCCTTTTTATTATATGGATATTTTTAAAACTTTTCCATTTTGAAAATAAAATTTCGTGTAAGGTCGATTTGGAGCGCCCTCCTGCGAGGCAAACTACGCCTCTCTGTCAGGAGCTCCATCCTTCTCACATTCTGAACGAGCCGCTTCCGCTTTTCTTTTGATCCAGTTCTGCCTCCTAGCCCCTCATGTCTAAGAACCTTCCGCACAGGAAAGAACCTTAGCCAACGGGGCTGAACAGTCGGCGCCACTTTTCCTTATTTCCCAATATCACAGCAGTTTTTATATTTCTTACCACTGCCACATTTGCATAGGTTGTTACGTCCTACTTGTTCACCTTTTACGACTGGTTTCTTTTTCACTTCTTCACCGTCATCTTTCGGATGAACTGCTTCACCTTGAGCTACTTCTTGGCGCTCTAAGTTTTGTTCGATTTCTGCTTTCATAATGTAACGAGAAACCTCTTCTTCAATGGAAGCGATCATGGATTCAAACATTGCGAATCCTTCCATTTGGTATTCACGAAGCGGGTCAATTTGACCGTAAGCACGTAAATGAATACCTTCACGAAGATGATCCATCGCATCGATATGATCCATCCATTTCGTATCTACAACGCGGAATACAACAACCTTTTCAAATTCACGCATTTGTTCTTCTGGTAGAAGTTTTTCTTTTTCATCATAACGCTCTATTAATTTTGCAATGATTAGCTCGCTCATTTCTTCTGGTGCAAGGCGACGTAATTCTTCTTCCTTAACATCACCTTCCTCAAGAAGGTTTGTATTTAAGTAGTCAATCAGACCTTTAATGTTCCAATCCTCTTCAATTTCCTCTTGCGTATGAAGGGCAACAGCACGTTCTACAGTAGATTTCATCATACCTTCGATAATGCCTCGTAAGTTTTCAGATTCCATTACTTCTTGACGTTGTTTATAAATTACTTCACGTTGTTGGCGAAGTACATCGTCATACTGCAAGAGCTGTTTACGTGCATCGTAGTTGTTTCCTTCTACACGTTTTTGCGCAGATTCTACAGCACGAGATACCATTTTACTTTCGATTGGTTGTGAATCATCCATACCAAGGCGATCCATCATCGCTTTCATATTATCTGCACCGAAGCGGCGCATTAATTCATCTTCCATTGATAAGTAGAACTGCGTCACACCAGGGTCTCCTTGACGACCAGAACGACCACGTAACTGATTATCAATACGACGACTTTCATGACGTTCTGTACCGATAACCGCTAGGCCACCAGCTTCTTTTACACCTTCGCCTAGTTTAATATCCGTACCACGACCAGCCATGTTTGTCGCAATCGTTACAGAGCCTTTAAATCCTGCTTCTGTAATAATATCCGCTTCACGCGCATGATTTTTCGCATTCAAGACGTTATGACGTACACCTTTACGTGTTAACATGTTTGAAATAAGTTCAGATGTTTCAATTGCAACTGTACCAACAAGAACTGGTTGCCCTTGCTTATGGCGTTTTACAATATCCTCAACAACCGCATTAAATTTTCCTTCCATCGTTTTGAAAATTAAATCGGCACGGTCATCACGAACAACTGGTCTGTTTGTTGGTATCACGATAACATTCATATTATAAATGTTACGGAATTCCTCTTCTTCCGTTTTCGCTGTACCAGTCATACCTGATAACTTTTCGTACATACGGAAGTAGTTTTGGAATGTAATGGTTGCTAATGTCATACTTTCATTTTGAATTTCTACGCCTTCTTTTGCTTCAATCGCTTGGTGTAAACCTTCACTATAGCGGCGGCCTTTCATAAGACGACCAGTGAATTGGTCTACAATTACAATTTCGCCTTCTTGTACAACATAATCTGTATCGCGGTGCATTACAACGTGTGCACGAAGCGCCTGATTAATATGGTGAAGAAGTGCAACGTGTTTTAAATCAAATAAGTTTTCAATATGGAAAGCTTTCTCTGCTCTCGTAATCCCGTCTTCTGTTAACATGACATTTTTCGTTTTCACGTCAAATGAGTAATCTTTTTCATTTTCTAACGTACGAATAAATGCATTTGCAAAGATATATAGTTCTGTTGATTTTTGTGCTTGTCCAGAAATGATAAGCGGCGTACGCGCTTCATCAACTAAAATGGAATCGACTTCATCAATGATTGCGAAATGAAGCGGACGCTGAACACGTTGCTCTTTATATAGCACCATGTTATCACGCAAATAGTCAAAACCAAGCTCGTTGTTTGTACTATATGTGATATCAGCAGCGTAAGCAGCTTGCTTTTCTTCACGTGACATGCTATTCAAGTTAATTCCTACTGTTAAGCCAAGGAACTCATGTAGTTGTCCCATTTCCCCTGCGTCACGCTGCGCTAAATATTCATTGACTGTAACAACATGAACACCTTTACCTGTTAAAGCATTCAAATAAACCGGTAAAGTAGAAGTTAATGTTTTACCTTCCCCTGTTTTCATCTCAGAGATATTCCCTTCATGTAAGGCAATACCACCCATTAATTGCACAGGATAGGGGCGCATACCAAGAACGCGTGTCGCTGCTTCACGAACAACCGCAAAAGCTTCTGGTAATAAATCGTCTACTGTCTCGCCTTTCGTAAGACGCTCTTTAAATTCAATTGTTTTCCCTTTTAATTGTTCGTCAGTTAACGATTGAATCGATGATTCAAACCCTTCTATTTGATCCACAGATTTCTGCATACGTTTAATTTGGCGCTGGTTTACATCAAACACCTTTTTTAAAATACCGATCATAGGAAATACGCTCCTCTTTTATTAAAATAAAACTTCCGATCGTGCTCTATATTTCTGTTCACTAATCAGTCGTTATAAAACGCAAATTTATTTTCTAGCATTTTCTCTCCTAATTAAAAAAACAAAAAAAGTATAAACCTAATGATAATTGTAACACTTGTTTTATAGCTATGACAACAACTGGCCAAACGCATAGCCTAAATTAGCTGAAATTTTGATTAATAGGCGTTTTATAGCGATTTCATCCTTTACTAAACTTCTTTGTTTCCTGTTCCATTCTGAGACAGCGGTATGTCTTTCCAAAAATAACAGAGTGAAAACTCAAAGACTTTCATATGTTTCATCAGTCTACACGTAAAACATTTTATAAACAATAAAAAAACGCAGCCTTTTACAGCTGCGTTCTTTACTTATTATTTTGTTTCAATTAATCCATATTTTCCATCTTTGCGGCCATAGACAACATTAGTTTCATTTGTATCCGCATTTGTGAAGACGAAGAAGTTATGACCTAACATATCCATTTGTAAAATGGCTTCTTCAACATCCATTGGTTTTAAATCAAATCGTTTTGTACGTACAAGCTCTAATTCATCCTCTTTCACTTCCTCCAACGTTGCCGCTGGCTCTGTAAGGATAAATGCAGTTTTCGGAGAGCCTTTTTCACGTAATTTACGATTTACTTTTGTTTTATGTTTACGAATTTGTCGCTCAACTTTATCAACCACTAAATCAATTGCAGCGTACATATCGCTATGAGTTTCTTCTGCACGAAGTAATAAATCTGTAAATGGGATTGTTACCTCGACACGTTGCTTGTCAGAGTATACTTTTAAATTAACTTTAACCTCTGGGAATGTATCAAAATAACGCTCTAATTTGCTAAGTTTTTTCTCTACATATTCCTTTAATGCTGGAGTTACTTCAATATTTTCACCACGAATGTTGAATTTCATAGATGAATTCCTCCTTTCAAGCCTATGTATACAATTTCGACAATGGCTTAAAAAATCCTGCTAACTTTTTTGAAAAAGTTAGGGAAATTGAAATTTTTTATCGTTTTTTGTTGAAAAGAAAAGATGCATCGTTTCTATTTACATTTTACCCTATTAACATCGTAAATAACGAATATAAGTATGGACAATTCGTTACAGAAAAGAAACAACTTTTTGACAACATTTTTATCATTTGAATGGAAAGACCGACCGAAAACACAACCATCTCTTTTAGGTGGGAGGGAGCATCCGCCCATGGCTAGTAGCGGGCAGGGACTTTTTTTAACCCCGTGCCATGTAAGAACACAAGGAGACAATGGGCGGAAGTCTCTGTTTGTTTTTCATAACCGTAATTTATGTGCCGTGAAATCAAATTAAAGTTATAAATTGAAAGAACCATATACAACCATTTCTTTTTGGTGAGAACGAGCGTCCGTCTTTGCATAAGAGTGGACAGGACTTTTTCCCCATGCCACGCAAAAAAAAAAAAAACAGAAGGGGACAATAGGTGAAAGTCTCCTTCTGTTCTTCATAGCCGCAATTTATATTTCGGAAGATCAAATTGAATATATATAAACCGTTGCCACAACCCCAGCTCTATGTTTCTCACAAAACTCTTCGTTCGAAATTATAATTTCACAACATTCGCTGCTTGTGGTCCACGCGCACCATCTACAATGTCAAATTCTACTTTTTGTCCCTCTTCTAACGACTTATACCCATCCTGTTGAATTGCAGAAAAATGAACAAAAACATCATCACCGTCCTCACGCTCGATAAACCCAAATCCTTTTTCTGCATTAAACCATTTTACTCTTCCTTGCATGTTCGTTCCATTCCCTTCACTCTAAAAATAAGGGCATTTACCCCATAATTTGACTATAACGAATGACAACATATCAAGTCAAAGAAGTCTTGTCGCCTTTTTATTGTATCTTTCGACATACATATATTACCCACGGCAAAGAGTAAGGCTAGAAATTTTTTGAGCACCTGCATCATACAGGCACTTTGCAACTTGCCTAACCGTAATTCCTGTCGTATACACATCATCAATGAGTAAAAGATGCTGCCCAATAAACATTTCTTCTTTGTGAAAATAAAAGGGATTCGCTACTGAAAGCCTCTCTATACGTTTCTTTTTACTTTGCTTTTCCGTGTCTTTTCTACTTAAAGATGTTTGTAGAAAACTAAGTGGTAAACAAGATGCTAACAATTCCGCTTGATTAAAACCACGCTCGTATTCTCGCTCCTTACTAAGCGGAATCGGAATCATCGCATGACAGTCTGAAAAACACTTACGAAATGTAGCTACAAAGTGCGCATAAAAAATACGAACAAGCTCAGCATCCCCACGAAATTTAAACTGAGCTAATACTTCCTTCATCCAATCATTATAGACGTACACAGATCGATTTTTTATAGGTAGAAAATTTCTCTCTTCCTGCCATCTTACGCAATCCTTGCAAAGGTTACCTTCTCTATACTCCTCTGACAGAGACTCAAATGGTCTGCCGCAGTCATCACAAATTTCTCCTATAATATAGGAAAGTTTCCGTTCACATCGCTCACATATACACCGCCTGTCAGACTGAATAAAAAAAGAATACCAGCTAACGCTTTCTGAAATAAAATCATGACAAAGTAGACAATGCATTAATGTATCAACCCTTCTTGCTTTGCCTTTTTATTCATAAATTGAATATGTTTTTTTGCGCGTATCATTGCTTCTGTTTTTCCATAATGAAAATAAAGAATATCACCATCTGGCCTGCGATGACTTCTGCCGGCCCTGCCAGCAATTTGTACAAGTGCACTTTCCGAAAAAATGACTTCTTCCGTCCCTAACACAGCTACTTGCAAATTCTCTACCGTCACGCCGCGTTCCAAAATCGTCGTTGTTACTAATAATGGGATATTTCCTTTTCGAAACGCAGCTACCTTTTCTTTTCGCTTTGGATCCTCCGCATGAACACCTTCAATGCGATCATCTATTTTTTTTAATAATACACTTACTTCATCAATATAACGTACATGAGGAACAAATAGAAAAATAGGAGATTGTTTAAGGAGATGATACTGTAGCCATTCAAAAACAACATGCGGGATTTCTTTTCGTTTTAGCGCCTTTTTCCAATTACCGCACCACCGGAACCTTGGAACTGGCAAAGGCTGACCATGATAACGCCCCGGAATGATTACACCTTTTTGTTTACCACTCCATAGCTTACGTTTCCATGTTTCTGCCGGGGTTGCAGTTAAATAAATTTGCGCAGCTCGCTCTTTACTCGCTTGCTCTACTGCATGATGAAGCATCTTGTCCATCGCATATGGAAAAGCATCAATTTCATCCACAATCATAACATCAAATGCTCTATAATAACGAAGCAACTGGTGCGTTGTAGAAACGATGAGTCTCGCTTCCTTTTCACGGTCCAAACTACCACCATATAACGCAGCAATCGGTACATCTGGAAAAACAGTTTGTAAACGGGGTGCGAGCTCTAACACCACATCAGTCCGCGGTGTTGCAATACAAACCCGCTCGCCTTTTCGTAAAGCTTCATCTATACCATAAAAAAGCATCTCTGTCTTACCAGCTCCGCATACTGCCCATATAAAAAAAGATTCTTTTCGGCGGACAGCTTCCGTTACGCCGCGCGCTGCTATTTCTTGTCCAGGTGATAGCTGTCCCTCCCACTGCAAAGGTTGTGACAAGGACTCGCTTTCTATATCACGAGTACCGCGAACAATTACTGTACATTCTCCCACTCGCCCCATCGTGATGCACTTTCGGCAATACGTGCACATTTGATTACACCTTTTACATAAAAACGAAGCAAATAACCGTTGCTCGCTATTTCCGCAGCGCTGACATACATAATGTGACGATTTCTTTATTACACCTCTTTCCAAAGAAATATCTCCTTGTCTTTCCAAACGCTCTAGTTCATCTTTCGAAAACGAAAGTTCTTCTCGTAGCATTTGTCTTCCTACTAGCATAGTAACGCCCCCTATATAAATCCATTTTGATTTTTCAGCATATAAGTCGCGGTTACGAAGAATAAAAGGTGACCGCTACTTGTTTTCTCTTTTGGTTTTAAACATGGCATGGGACTAAAAAAGGCACTTGACCGCTCCTATCCATAAGCGGATGCTCTCTCCCGTCTAAAAAGAAAGGTTTTATTTCATTTTTTCAATTTACACTTATATATCCATTTTAATTTTCTGGCATATAAGTCGCGGTTATGAAAACAAAAGAAGTTCTCCACTCATTTTCTCCTTCTGTTTTTACTTGGCATGGGGCTAAAAAAGGCACTGACCGCTCCTATCCATAAGCGGATACTCTCTCCCACCTAAAAGGAATGGTTTTATGTCGGTCTTTCTATGCGTATTCATATTTATATAGCTTTACTATAAGCCTTTCTCTTTCTCTCGTAAAAACTCAAAAAAGCCGATAACCTACTTTTAAAATAGTAAGCTATCGACTTTATACACATGTTTTATTTAGTTAAAAATCTTATAATCTACCGTAACCTAAGAAATGAGCTGTGTTATAACTGCTATTTACACTACCGTACGTAACACCAGTTGATTCATCAGCAGCGTGAATCATTTGACCATCACCAATGTAAATACCAACGTGTGATACGCCTGCTCTGTAAGTACCTTGTAAGAAGATAAGGTCACCTGGTTGCGCTTCAGATGCGCTAATTTTTTGTACAGATCCCCATAAACTTCTTGTATCTTGTTGTCCTAAACCATATACATAAGAAACTAATCCACTACAGTCAAAACCGCCATTTGACGGTGAAGAACTACCCCAAACATATTTCATACCAACTAAGCTTTTTGCTTTTCCAATTACACCTGTATCTGGAACTGGTTTTGAAACTGGTTTTGAAACTGGTTTTGGAGCAGGTGCTGGTGCTGGCTTAACATCTTCTTTCTTAGCTTGTTCACCATTATTTGCTGGTGCCGGTTGCTGAGCTTGTTGCTGAGCTTGCTCTGCTTGTTTCTTCGCAGCAGCTTCTTGTGCTGCTTTTTCTTGCGCTTCTTTTTCAGCTAGTTGTTGTAAGTATAATGCTTGCTTTTCAAGCTCTTTTAATTGACCCTCTGTGCTTGTCATGCTGTTTACAACTGTATCCATTTTACCGCTTAAATCGTTCACTGCTTCTTGTTTTTTCGCTTTTTCAGCATCAAGTTCTTTCTTTGCAGTTTCGATTTTTACTTGCGCTTCTTTTAATTCTTTTTGTTTTTCTTTTACCGTTTCAACATCTTTTTTCACAGTTGCTTGATCTTGTTGTTGTGTTGTCATGATATCTTCATCAGATTCAAGAATTTTCGAAACAGAAGTTAAACGATCTACTAAATCTGCAATGTTTTTAGAGTTTACAACAACTTCTGTTACAACGTTTGTATTTGGTTGCTCTTGAAGCGCTACTAAACGCTTTCTTAATAACTCTTCACGTTTTGCAATTTTCGTTTGTAAATCTGCAATGTTTTGATTTTTCTTCTCGATTAATGCTTGTGTTTCTCCAACTTTTTTCGTTGTTTCATCAAGTTTTGCTGCATTTTCTTGAACAGACGTATCTAAATCTTGAACCGTTTTATTTAAGTCATTCATTTGTTTTTGAAGCTCGTCACGTTCTTGTTGTTGTTTATGTAAAGTGTCATTTTGTGAGTTGATTTGTGTTTTTACATCCTCAATCTTTTCCGCAAATACATTTGGTGTTACCACTGAAAACATCATAAATCCTGCAGCCAATGCGCAAGATGCCATTTTTAGCTTTTTCATTTTGTTTTTACACCGCTTTCTTTTTTTCTTTTCCGTATATAATCTATTTAAATTTATACCATATTTCGGGAGATATTTTATCAATGTTACGATTTTGTAAAATAAATGTAATATTACGTTTGTAATTTCCTGACATTTTCCTTCTAATCCTGTATTTTCTTGTAGAATCTTAAGGGAATCGCGCTATTTTTTGTACAATTGTCATACATTTGTTATAAAAAAAACACAAGGAACACTCCTTGTGCTTTTTTCTCTCTATTCATCGAACAATCTATTATTTCACCCATTTTTCAGCCCAATTTTGGACTTCATTCATAACACTTTCTAATGCTTTTCCCTTGTCTGTTAATCCGTATTCGATTCTAACAGGTACTTCTGGATACACATTACGAACGACTACACCTTCGCTCTCTAATTCTTTTAAACGCTCTGACAACATACGATCACTCATATTTGGGATAATATCCGCAATTTCTCTAAATCGCTTCGGCTCTTCTAACAAAGATTTAATAATTAAACCCGTCCACTTTTTACTAAGAAGTGTAAAAGCCGACTCAAACTTTGGACATAAACAAGAATTATGCTCCATATGTTTCACCTCTCCTTTATTATAAAATAGTTTCTTATAAAAAGTAAGTAATAAAACTTTCCTTATTTTTATAAATGCATTTTGATTTCCCAACATATAAATTGCGACTATGAAGAACACAAGGAGACTCCCACTCATTTTCTCCTTCTGTTTTCACATGGAATAGGGCTAAAAAAGGCACTGTCCCTAAGCCCGATTGGCGAGGGCTAATAATCAGTGGGGGATGGAGCCCCCACTGATTAAAGTTTCACTTTATGTCGGTCTTTCAATCCGTATTTATATAAATTAAATTTTATCACTTCAAAATATTAACTTGTCAAATAGGCATACGTATATCCGTAAAAAACTCTCTACAAAAAGAGAGCTTTTACATTTTTATTATTTTGTATACCACCCTAGACCTAGTGATCCCTCTCCTAAGTGCGTTCCAATTACAGCACCAAAATAACTGATGCGGATTGTAACCTGAGGGTACTTTTCCTCTAATTCTTGCTGCCACTCTTTCGCTTCTTCTTCACGATTTGCATGAATGATAACAGCTTCCATCGGCATACCTTTACTCGCATGTTCATCGAAAATTTCAACGATACGCTTTAGTGCCTTTTTGCGTGTGCGAATTTTTTCAAACGGGATAATAACTTTATCTCTAAAATATAAAACTGGCTTTACTTGCAATAAGCTACCGATAAATGCTTGCGCGCTATTTAAACGGCCACCGCGTTGCAAATGATGGAGATCATCAACAACAAAATAAGCATCTATCGTTTGCTTCATTTCATCAAACCTAGCTAAAATCTCTTCTGGCGCCTTTCCTTCGCTTACCATTCTTGCACCTTCACGCACATAAAACCCTTGTACTTCACAACTAATTTCAGAATCATACGTATATACGTTTATCCCTTCGACCATTTGCCCAGCTGTCGTTGCTGTTTGATATGTACCGCTAATTCCGCTTGAAAGATGGATACAAATCACCGCATCGTATTCTTTTGCCAGTTCTTCAAATAGTTCCACAAATTTTCCAATTGCTGGTTGAGAAGTTTTTGGAAGTTCTTCATGTTCACGTACTTTTACATAAAAATCATCCGCTGTAATTTCTGCTTCTTCTTGATAAGAATTCGTTCCAAAAATCACATTTAATGGAATCATATGTATATTGAGTTCTTCACGAATATGCTTCGGTATATATGCTGTACTATCAGTAACAATAGCTGTTCTCATTTTCGTACCTGCCTTATAAAAAAGTTTTTATTTCCTAATTTTACACGAAAATAGGAAAAGGTGCATTAATGTATGAAAAATGCCGGGGTAAGATTATAATAAACACTTGGACAATTTACAACAAAAATATTAAATTTATAATAGAATTTGCTATTTTCCTACAAAAAATGTTTGAATCTGAAAACTCCCCCTTTTACAATAAAAAGTACTAGTAATCTTGAAAGGTAGGGGCGTATATCATTGTTATTACAATATTTAACAATCAAAGGCTACGGTGAGCACGAAATTGTCATTCAAAAGTCACGGTTTATTTGCTATATAAGTCGAGCGAAAACAGAAGAAGGAGCACAAGAATTTATTCAAAAGATAAAAAAGCAGCATTGGAACGCAACACACAACTGCTCAGCCTATTTAATTGGGGAGCAAGATCAAATTCAAAAGGCAAATGATGACGGTGAACCAAGCGGTACAGCTGGTGTACCTATGCTAGAAGTATTAAAAAAACGTGGATTGAAAGATACCGTTGTTGTTGTCACACGATATTTTGGCGGCATTAAACTTGGTGCCGGTGGTTTAATTCGTGCATATGGAAAATGTACAAGTGAAGGAATTAACTATGTAGGTGTTGTCGAACGAAAATTAATGCGAGTTATGAAGACAGAAATTGATTATACACTACTTGGAAAAATTGAAAATGAATTACGCCACTCAAAATATGCTATTAAAGAGATTCATTACCTAGAAAATGTGACATTTGACACTTATGTGGAAGAAGATCAAAAACAAACTTTCACAGAGTGGATGATTGAACTAACAAATGGGAAATGTACAATACAAGAAGATGACATGCTGTATTTAGAACAAGACATTGTGCAACAATAACATATATATATTAAAAGGAGTTTATGTATGGAAGAGCGTTATCATCATCTCCAGAAAAGAAGAGTGAAAAAAAAGCGCAGACGTAGATTGTTTATCTATCTCATTTTTATGTCCTTAATTGGTAGTGTAGGGCTTTACATGTTTAACTCTTACTCTTCACTCATGGAGATGTATAGTGGCTTTACTCGTGATAAATCAAAATTACGTACGCAAGATGTAGAAATTACAAAAGAACCTTTCAGCGTCCTTATTATGGGAATTGAAGATTATGCAACGGATGGACAAAATGGACGAACAGATTCTCTTATGTTCGCAACAATTAACCCAAAAACAAAAAATGTTTCACTCATGAGTATCCCGCGTGACTCACGTGTTACGATTGCTGGAAAAAATAAAAAAGATAAAATTAACGCGGCGCATGCTTACGGCGGAGAAAAAATGGCATTAGACACCGTCGAGAATTTTTTACGGGTGCCTGTTGACCACTACGTGAAAATTGATTTCAAAGGCTTTAAAGGAATCGTCGATGCCGTTGGTGGCATTACAGTCGATGTTCCATTTAATTTCGAGGAACGATCTGATATAGATTACTACAAGCTGATTCAATTTAAACAAGGACAACAAGAATTAAATGGCGAAGAAGCACTCGCTTATGTCCGTATGCGAAAGCAAGATCCAAATGGAGATTATGGCCGAGCTGCAAGACAACGACAAGTACTTGCCGCGGTTGTCCATAAACTAAATTCCGCTTCTACAGTCTTTAAGATTAAAGATTTAGCGGAGGTTGTTGGAAAATATGTAAAAACTGATATACCTGTATCCGATGGACTTGCCTTATATAATAAGTTATCTGGATTCGATCCTTCTAACATAAAAACGATTAAATTAGAAGGTGAAGATAAAAAACTAAATGATATCTATTACTTTATTCCGGATGAAATGAGCGTTCAAAATGTTCGTAATGAAATTTTGAAAAACTTAGGACAAGATAAAACAGACACGAATTCTACAACCAATACAAGTTCTAATTCTGATACGAATTCAACAAATTCATCTACTAAGAAAAAAGAACAGGAATCTCCGTCTACGAACGCTAACGCGGAATGGTTAATGCGAAATCATCAGTAGAGATTACTACTTAAAAGAAAGGAGCCGCTTCTTATATCAACAGATATGAGGAGCGGCTCTTTTTTCTACTTATTTTTTATTAAAATATTGTAAAATTGCTTCTACAATACGCTCTGAAGCAAGGCCATCACCATAAGGATTAGATGCTTGCGCCATTTTATCATGTGCTTCTTTATTAGATAATAATTCGTCTGCAAGTGTAAAGATTGTTTCTTCGTCTGTACCTGCTAATTTTAATGTACCTGCTTCAATACCTTCCGGACGTTCTGTCGTATCACGTAGAACAAGAACCGGTACGCCAAGAGAAGGTGCTTCCTCCTGCACACCACCAGAATCTGTTAACATTAAGTATGAACGTGCTGCAACGTTATGGAAATCAATTACATCTAGTGGTTCAATTAAGTGAATACGATTATGATCTCCTAAAATATCGTTAGCTGTTTCACGAACAACAGGATTCATATGAACTGGGTACACAACTTGTACATCTTCGTACTTTTCAACAAGGCGTTTAATTGCACGGAACATATTGCGCATTGGTTCACCTAAATTTTCACGACGATGTGCTGTCATAAGTACAAGTCGGTCATTTCCAAGCTTCTCTAGTACTGGATGACTATATTCTTCTTTCACTGTTGTTTTTAGTGCATCAATCGCTGTATTTCCTGTTACGAAAATACGTGCTTCATTTTTATTTTCTTGTTGCAAGTTCATTGCTGATTTTGCAGTAGGCGAGAAATGAAGATCTGCCATTACACCTGTTAATTGACGGTTCATTTCTTCCGGGTATGGAGAATATTTATCCCATGTACGAAGTCCAGCTTCAACATGGCCAACCGGAATTTGATTATAGAAAGCAGCAAGGCTCGCAATAAAAGTAGTTGTTGTATCACCATGTACAAGAACGATATGTGGCTTTGCTTCCTTCATTACTTTATCTAAGCCCTCTAAACCACGTGTTGTAATATCAATTAATGTTTGACGGTCTTTCATGATATTCAAATCAAAATCCGGCGTAATACCAAAGATATTCAATACTTGATCTAACATTTGGCGATGCTGTGCTGTCACTGCTACAATTGATTCAATTTTCTCAGGATGTTTTTGCAACTCTAACACAAGAGGTGCCATTTTAATCGCTTCTGGACGTGTTCCAAAAATCGTCATTACTTTTAAACGTTCAGTCATTTCAATGCCTCTTTTCTTTCACTAGTTACGATATATGAAAAACTAACATAAAACCTCCCCTTTTGAGTGGGAAAGAGCGTCCGGCTATGCATAGAAGCGATCAGACCCATTAGCTCCCATGCCATGTGAAAACAAACGGAGAAAACGAGTGGAAATCTCCTTTTATTTTCATAGCCGCAACTTATATACCAGCTAATCAACATGGATTTATATAGTATTGTTACACTCACCATTATATATTGAGAAGATAAAAGGACAAAAAAAGCGTTCTTAACAGACGGTAGAAACTTTCCTATTACGAATGCTCTTTCTGCCAACGGAATAGTAATCCATTCTATGTTTCTCAACATCTTTCCCAGTATAACAATTTCTCCCATCAAATAAAATAGGTTCACCCATAAGTTGCACATACCTTTCTAATGGATACGTTCGTATGCATTCCCAATCGGTTACAATAAACGCCGCGTCCACTTCTGTGATTGCCTCATCTAAATCAGTTGTATATTTTATTTCTTCTCCAAACAACTGCTGCACATGCAAAATAGCTTGCGGGTCGTATACAATTACATTTGCTCCCATCTCTAATAACTCTTTTATAATAAGAAGAGACGGTGCTTCCCTAATATCATCTGTATTCGGCTTAAAGGCTGCTCCTAACACCGCAACCTGCTTTCCCCTCATATCCATTACGCTTCTAGCTTTCCGAACAAGCAACATCTGTTGTTTGTTATTCACTTCAATTACTGCTTTTAACAATCTAAAATCATGCGCAACATTACCTGCAATTTGAACGAGAGCATTTGTATCTTTTGGGAAACATGAACCCCCATAACCGATACCTGCCTGTAAAAAATGGGGACCGATTCGCCGATCTATTCCCATGCCACCTGCTACTTCTAACACATCTGCGCCCACTTTCTCACATATATTAGAAATTTCATTTATGAAGCTAATTTTCGTAGCCAAAAAAGCATTTGAAGCATATTTAATCATCTCCGCACTGCGGATATCTGTAACAAACGTTTCAATTAACAGCTTACTGTATAGCCTCTCTACCTTCTGCGCGATTTCTTCTGTCTCCGCTCCTATGACGATGCGATCACCATGAAAAAAGTCATGTATACCAGAACCTTCACGTAAAAATTCCGGATTCGATACCATATGTATCATATGCCGCCCTTGTAGCTTCTCCTGAATCCATTCTTTCATTTGATCGTTCGTACCTACAGGAACCGTACTTTTTGTAACCACAATTATATCTGAATTGGCACACATACCAATTTCATAACAACTATTACGAATATATGTTAAATCTGCCGTTCCATCCGGTAAAGATGGTGTTCCTACTGCTACAAATATGAAATCTGAATGTTTAAATGCCTCTGTTTGACTTGATGTAAATGCTAATCGTTTTTCTTGGACTGCTGCATCTACTAATTGCCCCAGACCAGGTTCATAAATTGGCATTTCCCCTTGCTTCATTTTCGCTATTTTCCCTTGATTTATATCAAAACAAGTAACCGAATGACCTAATGTGGCTAATCCTACTCCAGTAATTAATCCTACATATCCAGTACCTATCACCGTAATTTTCATTAGATGTTCCGCCCAGAATACCTAAGATTATAGTTTAGATATTCTGGGCTTCCCCCTTTCATACTAAAACTGAATATATGTCGATGTCTTTAAGGCACTCTTTTTCCCGTACTAAGACATGAAGTTGTTGCTTTTAAATATATAAAAATGAGATAGCATGCAAGCCCTCACTCCCTATTATATGAGACACCTGCCCTTTCCTTTTTTAAGATTTTGTAAAATAACGCCCTCCAATTGGACATTTTTCTTTACAAACTGCTTTATTACTGGCTCATTTCATATTTCCATATTTTAACGCGAAACGTACGTATTTTAACGTGCAACACTTATAGTAAAGAGAATCGGTCACATCCTACCATCCCTACTAGGAACAGACTTATATGTAAATGTCATAAATCTGTACCACAATTTAAAAACTATGCAATACAAGTTAATGATAAGATATATTATAACCTTCTTGTGCGACATCGTATTTATTATAAACTTGTCATATATTTTATCTATTTCCAATTACAGTGAATAGAAAAAAAGATTGAATTCTAATCTTTTTGTGATACCATATGTTATGAGCCTGCAAACAATCATCATAATTTTCAGATAACTTGTTCGAAAAATTACGTTAAAATATAAAAGGTGGGGTATTAATGGACTCACAAGTGATTTATGCTGTTTTGGCATCTTTCATTACCGTATTAGTTGTTACTCCTTTCGTTATCAAATTAGCATTTAAGATTGGAGCAACTGATAAGCCAAACGCACGTAAAGTACACCAAAAAATTATGCCTCGTCTAGGTGGACTGGCAATTTTCATTGGTGTAGCCGTTGGGTTCTTTGTTAGTGGATTATATGAACAAAGAATGATGTCGATTACTATAGGTGCTGTTATCATTATCATCATCGGTATTTTAGATGATATGTACGAATTATCAGCAAAGGTAAAGTTCGGTGGACAACTGTTAGTTGCCGTACTTATTGTAAAAAGTGGATTATTAGTACAGGTGTTGTATATTCCAATCTTAGGAGATACTGAACTTGGTATCCTTGCATATCCAATTACAGTATTTTGGATTGTAGGTATTACAAATGCCATTAACTTAATTGATGGATTAGATGGATTATCCGCTGGGATTTCATCTATCGTCCTTGCAACATTAGCATATATGGCCTTTACTAGCCCTATGGGTACTGGTGCTGTTATTATTCTGCCACTAGCACTCATTGCACTTGCAAGTACACTTGGATTTTTATTCTATAACTTCCATCCAGCTAAAATTTTCATGGGAGACACAGGTGCATTATTTTTAGGATATTGTATTTCTGTTATATCGTTACTGGGATTATACAAAAGTGTAACGTTATTCAGTTTCCTTGTTCCTATTATCATTTTAGGTGTACCTATCTTTGATACCACATTTGCAATTATCAGACGAATTGTGAATAAAAAACCAATTTCTGCACCAGATAAATCGCATTTACATCATCGTCTATTGGCAATGGGCTTTTCTCATCGTACGACGGTACTTATCATTTACGCATTTGGTATTTTCTTTAGCGTAAATGCAATTATTTTCACTAGCGCAACATTGTGGTTATCCATTATCCTTCTGTTCGCTTTAATCTTCTTTACTGAAATCGTAGCAGAAGTAATTGGTCTTGTGCACGAACGTTACAAACCAATTATTTCCTTCTATAAAAAAGTAAAAAAACGCGAATAATAACTGTAGTATAGCCTTTATTAGTGTAAAATATTCAAATAGCACTCTTTCTTCTTAAGAAAGAGTGCTATTTTTTATTTCCAAAATATAGTTTGTTTGAGAGTTCTTCTATTGGAGAAAGATATACATGTAAAGAGGATAATGAGACTACAATCTTAACTCCTTCTCCATGACTGTTAGACTGAGGGTGAGTATTTTGATGAAGCAAACGTTTCAATGTATTATTATATTTTTAAGTATTACTACATGTTCGGTATCTTATACTGAAGCAGCCGCTAACTCCCCACTTACACATCAATCTACGATTCAGAACGCGGCCCTTCCGCCTAAAATTGCATACTTAACATTTGATGATGGGCCAAACAAATACACATCACAAATTTTAAACATCTTAAAGCAAAAGCAGGGAAAGGCAACCTTCTTTGTAATTGGTGGCAAGGCTTCACATTATCCACAAACAATGAAACGTTTCATACAAGAAGGTCATTATATCGGTCTTCATAGCATGTCTCATGACGTAAAGCGTTTATATACTGGTGATCCATCCGTTTTAATTACCGAAATGGAGCAGGCCCGCTCTATTGTCCGCCATATAGCAAATTTAGATACACACCTTGTTCGCGTTCCATATGGTAGTATGCCTTATTTAAAAAAGAATTATCGTGATGCACTTGTTTCCGCTCAGTACAAAATGTGGGATTGGACAATCGATACATATGACTGGAAAAGTTATCATAATCCTTCTGCTATATTAGAGCGTGTTATGAACCAAAGCGACGAACAAGTTGAAGTTATTTTAATGCATGATTCTAGCGTTACAGTGAAAATTCTTCCAAAGGTAATTGACTACCTTAAGGCGAAAGGATACACACTTCTTCCCTATAATCCTTCCTCTCATTCAGAAGTGAATTTCTGGAAGGACGCAAGATTGTAACAGCTTTAGTATATACTAGAGCTGTTTATTCTTTTTCTCTTCCCACACTTCCCATTTTTGTGTAAAATTTTAAATAGTGACGAAGTTTCGAGGTGAAGAAAAATGAAACGAATGGACCTCATTTATAATGCAATGCAAAAAGGGAATTACTCAGAAGGTGTAACAGCATCTGAACTCGCTACACTTCTACAGCTAGACCGTGCAAATGTAAGCAGCGATTTAAATAAACTTGTGAAAGATGGTCGTTTATCCAAAACGGGAACACGCCCTGTCCGTTTCTATTTAGGAGCCAACTCCCACGTGGAAGCGCATTCACAAAATAATACTTCACTCGATGCCTTTGCAAGAAAAAACACAAGCCTCAAAATTGCGATTGAAAAAGCAAAGGCTGCTGTACTCTATCCTCCAAATGGTATGCATACATTACTACTTGGAGAAACGGGTGTCGGGAAATCTATGTTTGCCTCTTTAATGCACGAGTATGCAATTGAAGTAAATCAGCTCCCAAAAGATGCACCGTTTATCGTTTTTAACTGTGCGGATTACGCAAATAATCCACAGCTCCTGCTTGGACAACTTTTCGGGATAAAAAAGGGGGCTTACACTGGTGCAAGTGACCAAAAAGGGTTAATCGAAAAAGCCCACGAAGGAATTCTCTTCTTGGATGAGGTGCACCGCCTCCCGCCAGAAGGTCAAGAAATGTTATTCACATTTATTGACCGCGGTGTGTATCGCCGCCTTGGAGAAACAGAGAACGAGCGCCGAGCACGAGTATTAATTATTACTGCAACAACAGAAGAACCAAACTCTTTTTTACTCAAAACCTTTACAAGACGGATTCCGATGACCGTAACGCTTCCACCACTTCGTGAGCGAACGCATCAGGAACGCTTCGCCCTCTTGCAGCTCTTTTTTACAAATGAAGCAATTCGTCTGCGAAAAAAAATTCATGTCAGTCCGAACGCAATGCGTGCTTTCGTCTTTTATCAATGTCCAAACAATATCGGACAATTAAAAACCGATGTACAAATTGCCTGTGCGAAAGCCTATTCTGATTTCGTAACAAAGAAAAGAGATCATGTCCGCGTTTCAAGTGCTGACTTGCCATGGTACATGAAGGAAGGCTTGTTTATTGAAAGAAAAAGCCGTCATCTGTATCAAGTGCCAAACGAAACATTTGTATTTACGAGTGACGAAGGATGGAGCAAACATAAAACAGAAGATTCACGTTCTTCCATTTATGATTACATTGATCATAAATATGAAGAATTACAAGCACGCGGTATTGAAGAAGAAGAATTAGAATTACTAATAGACAATGATCTCCAAAGCTTTTTCGTTCAGTATTTTAATCAAATGTCACAAAAGACAAGTCATGAAAATGTCTTTAAAATTGTCGATCGCAATATTGTTTCTGTATGCGAAAAAATCGCTGAACTAGCCGAAAAACATTTAGCTAAGACATTTGATGAAAAAGTCTTTCTTGCTTTAAATTTACATGTACAGACAACTTTACAACGACTGCAGGGCGGGAAACAAATTCATCATCCGCAGCTGAATCAAATTCGTACGAAATATAAAGAAGCTTTCTCAGTTGCCATGCAATGTATTCAACTATTAGAAGAAGAATTACAAGTAACGATGCCAATTGATGAAGCTGGATTCTTAACGATGTTTTTCGTTGTTGATCCCATTCCTGCTTTCCAAACAGAAGTAAAAGTATTAATTTTAGCCCACGGCAATGGTATCGCAACAGAAATGGCAAATGTCGCGAATGAACTCCTCGGTATTGATGAAGTAACAGGAATTGATATGCCGCTTCATGAATCACCGAAAGATTTCTTAGAACGAGTAAAAGTGTACATGAAAACACTGGGACATATAAATGGTCTTCTCTTACTTGTCGATATGGGTTCACTCGCCTATATCGGGGATATACTAGAGACAGAATTTCATATCCCTGTACGCGTTCTTTCGATGACAAGTACACCGCACGCATTAGAAGCAGCAAGAAAAGCTCAGCTCGGGTACTCATTAGATGCATTATACGAAACCGTGAAAAACTTAACACCGTTTTACCTTAATGTACAAGAAGAAAAGAAAAAGCCACTCGCTCCAATGAAATCAGTCATTTTAACAGCTTGTTTAACAGGAGAAGGAAGCGCACTGGCCATTCAAAAAATGCTTGAAAACTATTTACGATTCGATAAAGATTTAATAGAAATTATTCCGATTAGTATCGTTCATGAAAAAGATTTAACAAAAATGATCGAAAATATAAAGAAAGAACGCAATATGATTTGTATTGTGACAAACTTTGATGTACAAGTACCATGTTTAACTTATCATTTCCAAGATATTGTAAACTACAAAGCCATTCAACCGATTCAAGAATTAATTACCTATGAAGAAACATATGCAAAAATGGCTGATATTCTCGGGCAACAAATGCAGCGCGATGATGGGGCACTGATGATTAAAACAATACGGTACGCGCTCAATACAATTCAAGAGCTCATCTCCTTACAGTTAAACCCCGATAGTTTAATGGGAGTTATTTTGCATATGAGCTGTATGATTGACCGGCTACAAAAGGGAGAAAAGCTCCTCCCTTATCCTGACAAAGAAGCACGTAGACAAGATGAATATTGGATGTATATGAAAGTAAAAAAAGCATTGCAACCAATTGAAAACACATTTGAAATACAAATTCCAGATGATGAAGTTTTTTATGTAATGGACTTCTTCATAAAGAATCAACCAGAAAAAAGAGAGTAACGTAAACATGCCCGTGAACTTCAAAATTCATGGGCATGTTTATTTACCGGCTCATGGACCTGATATATTCTTTTACCTTCCCACGAATTTCTCCGCTTGCATGTGCTTTTGTATAAACATTTACATATGCATTCGCTTCATCAATTGCCTGCACAAGATTTTCAAACGTCTTCCCTTGCAAAGGTCCCTCTAAATCTTCAGTGGACACCACACCCGTTATCGTTCCTTCATTTACGCTAATTCCATGCTTCACAGGTCCATATAAAAACACAACTACTGGCCCGGTCTGATTTCCTTTCCCTAAATGAATTTGACAGGATGTTACCTTCTCAATATTTTTCAATATCACCCTATAATGTAGTTTCGTAAAGTCGCTATTAAAAATAAGCTCCGCGACCCCATAGGCTTTCGATTTTACAGGAGGTAATTCATTACCGCCTTTCAGCTTAGCAACAAAATGTTTTGTCATACTAGCAACATTCTCCTTATATAAATTTCAATTTGAATAGCTGGTATCTCTTTAACTAATTTATTGCCGGGACACGATTAATTATGACTCTTTCAGAAATGCTTTTTCATGATGGTTAGTCTACTCAAGAAATATTTACAAAAATATTACATAACAATCATTCCTGACAGCACACTGCTTACTATATAATGCTCGTAGATTTAAAATTTCTTTAGGAGGTTCTTCTTGAAAACAATAATAGAAATCTTTCTCGTATCACTCAAGTTAGGCCTTACTTCTTTTGGAGGACCCGTGGCTCATCTTGGGTACTTTCATCACGAATATGTACAAAAACGAAAATGGATGGATGAGCGGGGCTATGGGGATTTAGTGGCACTCTGTCAATTTCTACCCGGTCCTGCAAGCAGCCAAGTTGGAATTGGCATCGGTTTATCACGAGGCGGGCTCCTTGGAGCTGTAGTCGCTTGGATTGGCTTTACACTCCCGTCAGTTCTCGTTCTTGTTTTTTTCGCTTCACTACTCCAGCAATTTCATGTAGTGGAAGCTGGCTGGATTCATGGATTAAAACTTGTAGCAGTAGCGATTGTCGCACATGCAATATGGGGAATGGCACAGAAATTAACACCGGACCGTAACCGAGCAACAATTGCAATTATTACTGCTGCAATTGCGTTATTATTTCCAAGCACTTGGACACAAGTCACGCTTATTCTACTTGCTGGTCTTCTCGGTTGGCTCTTATATCGTAAGCATGAAATTCCATCTGCTAGCAAAACACATATTCCTGTTTCACGTATAACAGCTGCCCTTTGTCTCCTACTATTCTTTAGTTTATTATTCTTGTTACCACTATTACGACCATTTTCGCACTGGATTGCCATGTTTGATAGTTTCTATCGCTCTGGCTCACTCGTGTTTGGCGGAGGACATGTCGTTCTTCCCCTTCTTGAAAATGAATTTGTATTAAATAGCATGATGACAAAAGAACAGTTTCTAGCAGGATACGGCTTAACACAAGCAGTTCCAGGTCCTCTTTTTACATTTGCATCTTACATAGGAACGGTACTAGACGGGGCACTAGGAGCTACTATTGCGACAATCGCTATCTTTCTCCCGGCATTCTTACTTGTCATTGGTGTATTACCATTTTGGGATCAAGTGAGACGCTTGTCTTATGTACAAGGGGCACTCCTTGGCATTAATGCCGCCGTCGTCGGTATTTTACTAGCTTCTTTTTATGACCCTATTTGGACAAGCACAATCATGAATAAAACTGATTTTGTTATCGCTTCTCTCTTATTTTGTCTATTAGCATTTTGGAAAGCACCTCCATGGATCGTTGTTGTTCTTGGTGCTTTAAGCGGTTATATTCTTTCTATTATCTAGCCATACAAAAAGACGGTCTTACTAAACCGGCTTTTCTACTATAGATTTTCAAACGTCTAAATCGCGGCCATGGAAATCAAAAGGTGACCTGTACTCATTTTCTCTCTTTGTTTTCACTTGGCATGGGACTAAAAAAGGATCTGACCGCTTCTATGCATGGCCGGATCCCCTCTCCCATCCAAAAAGAAAGGTTTTATGTCGTCATATATATTAAAATCTCACTAGTTCTATCCCTTCTGGTAAAACACTTTCCATTAAAATTCGTAGCTCCTTCACACGATCCATTACATAAGAAGAACGCTTCACAAGCTCTGGGTCAATGTAAGCAGGGTGCACCATAACCTCTACTGTTTTTCCACCCTGTACACGCTCTACTAATTTGACAAAGTAATCTTCCTGCACGCCATCGCTATAGAAGTCACTATAAAACACATCAGAAAATGGACGCACCGCCCTCTCTTCTGCGCAGCGGCGGATTGGCACATTATATTTATCTGCTAATCGTTCAAGAACATCGTGCAAAATCGGTAAACCATGTGCATGATGATGACTATCTAAATGTGTTGGCTTTAATCCGTAAGATAGAAACTTTTCAATTTGAGCCGTCCACTCTCTTTCAACTTCTTCAGGGTTTATGTTTCCTTCTCTTACTACACTTTGCTTATGAAACAATCCATCTTCACCTACAAGAGACGGAACATCTGTAAGAAGAGGTTTTCCCGCAGTTAAGACGAGATGCACCCCTACTCCTAATGTCTTATATTCTTTTGCTAAGCGTACTGCATGCTCCGTCCCTGGCATGTTCATCATCATCGTCGTAGAATTCACAATCCCGTTTACATGTCCTTCAATAATGCCGTAATTTGTACCTTCTGTAAGACCAAAATCATCTGCATTTACAATTAATCGAATCATAGATTTTTTCCCTCCTGCAAAATGAAAAAAAGCAGGCTGAGTCAGCGCCGCTTTTTACTTTTCTACTTTTTTGAAGAACTGCGGAAGATATTCTTTATGTGCTTCCAACATTTCATCTAAAATTTGTTTTGCTACTTTATCTGATGGTACAAGTGGATTAATTGTCATAGCAAGCAGCGCTTTATGATAATCCCCTGTAACAGCAGCTTCAATTGACGTGCGCTCAAATGATTTAATTTGCTGAACTAAACCGCGAACAGGAACCGGTAAATCACCTACTGCAATCGGCTTTGGACCATCCTTCGTAATAATACAGTTTACTTCAACAGCAGAATCATGTGGCAAGCTTGCAATTGCACCATTGTTTCTTGTATTAACAGGTTGGATATCACCTTTATTATTATAAATAGACGTAATTAAACTACATGCTGCATCACTGTAGTAAGCTCCGCCGCGCTTTTCTAATTGTGGTGGCTTACTATCTAAATTCGGGTCTTTATATAACTCGAATAAGTCATCTTCTAATTTTTTCACCACTTCTGCACGTGTCCCTTTTTCAATAGAAGCTTGTTTTTCTTCTTCTAGCATTTCACGTGTTTTATAGTAGTAGCGATGGTATGGACATGGAATTGCACGAAGTCCGCGAATGAAATCTGGCTCCCAATTAAGTGCAGCGATGTTTTCCATCGTAATTTGTTTTTCCGGATCTGTTACAAGTTCTAGCACTCGGTCCATCACACTTACTCCATCTAAATACACATCTAATCCGTAGACCATGTGATTTAAACCAGCAAAGTCAACATGAACACGGCTCGCATCTACTTCAAGAATCTTTGCAAGTCCCATACGAATACCAATTGGAACGTTACATAATCCAACTACTTTTTTGATACTTGTATAACGCAGTACAGCCTCTGTTACCATACCAGCTGGATTTGCAAAGTTAATCAGCCAAGCATTCGGACAAAGCTCTTCCATGTCTTTACAAATATCCAAAATAACAGGAATCGTTCTCAATGCTTTGAATAAACCACCAGGACCATTCGTTTCCTGACCAATCACATCATATTTTAATGGAATTGCTTCATCTTTCGCGCGCGCTTCTAATAAACCAACGCGAAGCTGCGTTGTTACAAAGTCAGCATCTTTTAATGCTGCGCGGCGATCAAGTGTTAAGTGAATATCAATTGATAAACCTGCTTTTTTCACCATACGTTTTGCTAAGTTACCAACGATTTCTAACTTCTCTTTTCCCGCTTCAATATCTACTAACCAAATTTCACGAACAGGAAGCTCATCATAACGCTTAATAAACCCTTCAATTAACTCCGGTGTATAACTAGAGCCACCACCGATTGTAGCAATTTTAATTCCGCTCATACCTTATTCCCCTTTCGCATCAAGCTTTTTATAAAGGTCGATAAATTCCGCTGCTAATTCTTTCACAGTCATTGAATTCATTAAATGATCTTGTGCATGAATTAAAAGAACACTAATCTCTGTTTTTTCTCCTCTTGCTTCTGATTGTATGAGTTCTGTTTGGAAATGATGTGCTTCATTAATCGCTTCTTTCGCTTTTGCCATCGCTTCATCCGCTTCCCCTAATTTCCCCTGTTTTGCATATTGCAGTGCTTCCATCGCATAGCTTCTTGCGTTACCGCTGTGTAAAATTAATTGGAATGGGATTTGTTCTGCTGTAGTCATCATAAATACCGCCCTCTCTATATAGTTCAACCGATTAAAATACCCCTTCAGTTTGAACGTGTCTATGAAAATATTATTTTCTTAAATTGGTTTTGGTGTTCTTCTAGATGTGTGCCATCTTTCTGAACAAGATATAAAGTTATTGTTCTCACGAGCTCGTTTCACCCGTGAGAACAATCATGTATTACATAGGTACAGATTGATTATTTCCTTGTGCCGCTGCTTTTTCAGTTTTAACAATAGAACGGTCACATAATACAACGAATGGATAGTAAATCACCATCGCGATTACAAAGTTGAATAACTGTAGAATTGCACCGGAAATGTGTCCGCCTGTTACAAGGTAACCACTAATGATTGGTGGTGTTGCCCATGGAATCATCGCAACTGTTTTTGGAACAAATCCAAGAGATATAGCCATGTAAGAAGTAATTACTAATACAACTGGTGTCACAATAAACGGAACGAATAAAATTGGGTTTAAAATAATTGGTGTACCAAAGATTACTGGTTCGTTAATGTTAAACGCACCAGGTCCAATTGATAATCGGGATACCCCGCGCAATTGCGCACTTCTTGCCACAATTAATACAACCACTAAGAATGCTAATGTTGCACCAGAACCACCAAGATATACGAAAGTATCAAAGAATGGTTTTGTAATAATGTTTGGAACATCGAATGAAGACACACCATCTTGGAACATCTTGATGTTTTTTTCTAATGCCGGTAAGTATAATGGCTCGATAATCCCACCAACAATGTTTGGACCATGTAAACCAAAGAACCAAAGAACGTGAACAAGAATTACAATTACAATCGCACTTGGTAATGTACCTGCTAAACCTTGTAATGGTAATTGAATTGTATTAAAGATAAATTCATGAACACTTGTACCTGCTAATTTCACTGCTAATTGAATACCCGCAACTACTGTTAAAATAACAAACGCTGGAACTAATGCTGCAAATGATCTTAAAACTGCTGGCGGTACTCCGTCTGGCATTTTGAAAGTAATTTCTCTTTGTACAAAGAAGCGGAATGCTTCAGTAACAAGAAGCGCTACAATGATTGCTACGAATAAGCCTTGTGACCCTGTCCAAGCTAAGTTCAATCCGCCCTCTTTCGGTGTTGTTGGTGTAAGAATAATTAACGCACCAAATGAAATAATACCCGCTGACAATCCATCAACACCGTAAGATTTTGCTAAGTTATAACTTGTTGTAAACGCTATAATTAGTGCTAAAATTGCGAAAGACCCTGTCCACATTCCACCGCCGACGTCTTTCCAAACTTCTCCGAATGTACCTTTCATAAAGTTTTGGAAAGCCTCGGATGGAAAACCATTAATAAGTGATGCAAATGCACCAACTAAGATAAGTGGCATAACCGCGATAAACCCATCACGAATCGCAGCTAAATGACGTTGTGACCCGATTTTACCAGCGACTGGAACAATATATTTTTCCATAAATGCGATAAACTTTTGCATTTTCTTTCCCTCCCTAATTATTTTTTAAGTGTTAAAGCGTGATCTAAAACTGCTTCTCCATTCATCATACCGTAGTGCATTGGATTAATAATATCGATACCAACGTTCCTCTCATCAGCAAGCGCTTTCATCGAAGACAGCATATAACGAACTTGTGGTCCTAGTAATAATACGTCTGCTTCATCAATATTGTTTTTTACTGCATCCCCAGATACAGCCCAAATCTTTCCTTCTAACCCGCGAGCCTTTGCAGCTGCTTCCATTTTTGTAACTAGTAAACTTGTAGACATTCCTGCTGAACAACAAAGTAAAATATTCATTAATTAGTCCCCCTATGCATGTAAACTATTTTTGTTTATTTGTTTTTCTTTACGCCTTTTATTAATGCAAATTCCGTGCCAATTTTTTAAACCTCCTAAAATTAACGTTTTTCTCTGTGTTTTCATTGTGTGTTATCGCTTTCAAAAAGTGTGTTACCCAAAATATTGATAGTGTGTTATAAAACAACACGCTTGTAACACATATCTGTATGAAAATAGATTAGTGTTTAGTTGTCTAGTTGTGCTTAAAACATAAAATAAAATATTTTTATAAAAAACATTCATTTTCTTTGTAATAAGAAAAAATTTATGGGAATTATATTTTTCAATATACAAAAGGATAAATTAAGAGGAAAGAACTCATGTATGTCAACTATGAAAAACGAGGACTTTCAGTCATAACAGTACCATCAGTGGATTCACTGATGGTACTGTTATGATTCATACAAGACTAAATGTGATTAAACCGACTCTCGATTTATCATTGAACTCCACCAAAACAATATGATTTTCACTAAATGGCCTACTTCATTTCGATTCCTTTATTTCAAGCTATTATTCAATCCCTCAATTTTCTTTTTCCAATACATTGTCATCGCAAACCATATAATGAAGTAAATAACGATGAAGCTACCTGTGCAAATGAGAAGCGGAACGAGATGATTTGGAACCCAACCAACCCAAATTGCAGTCGGTAAAAATGTGCCTAATAAAATGATGAAGTGAATGATTGTTTGCTTTAAAATGCCCCATTCTTCTTTCTCAAATACAAAGGAAGCAAACGAGAAAATCAGCCCTACAATATTTGATGCTACAAGGTGAGTAAGCAGTGTTTTTGTCTCTAATACATCCATTCCATTTACATAACCAATTCCTAAAAACAATAAGCTATAAAGCATCGCCATCGCCATTCCTGCGATAACCTTGGCACCTATCCTATCAAACAAAGTAACCATATTCCTAGCCTCCTCCCATATTCAAAGCTTCTTTAATAAACGGTACATATTTTCTTGAAACGTATTCTTTCATTCCATTTGAAAAGTGTGCACACATACTGCCGCTAAATGACATTTCAAAGTTTATTACATGTTGCAAGTTAGCGAGTGTAGACTTTGAAAATCGTACAAAGCGATCACCCTGTAATTTTGTTTCTAACTCATACAAACGAGATTTCACTTCAAGACTTCCTTTCATCGTTTGAGCCATTACCTTTCGCCCCTCTGTATAAAACCAATAAATATCTTTTGGCTCTAACAAATAATATTGTTGCTTCAATACTCCAACAATTTGCTTCACATTCCCCCCTTCTATCCTTTTTAAAAGTTGCTGAACTTCATCTGTCACTTCTTTTGCTTTGACAATAATCTCTATCTCATCTTGTGATGGATTTAATTCAAGGTGAATTTTCACTGCCTTCCACCTCCCTTACGCCCTTATTGTTACATATATTTCAAAAAAAGAAATAGATTGGTACATAAGTGGTATTCTTTACGTCATAACTGACTCTTTTTCAAACATAAAAAAACCTTGCATACGCAAGGCCTCATTCTTTCGCTAACATTTTCTTATATAACTCTACAAATTCACTCGCTAATTCCTTCACCATAATCGCATTCATTAAATGATCTTGCGCATGAACCATGAGCAGTGTAATCTCTGTCTTTTCCCCCCCAGCTTCCCTCTGTATTAAATTCGTTTGTAAACGATGTGCCTCTTGTAGTTCTTGTAAGGCCTCCTGCAATTTCGCCTCCGCTTCTTGAAATTCTCCGCGCTTTGCATAATCAATGGCTTCCATCGCACAACTTCTCGCATTTCCCCCATGTAAAATTAAATGAAAGGCTTGCGTCTCTAATATATCCATCTTAATTGCCTACTCCCCTTTTTCTTCGGCTACTTTTTGTTTATCCCACATTTTCAAGAACGGTAAATAAATCAAAAATGCAAGTATAAAGTTAACAATTTGCAAGAAAACTCCTGAAATTTTCCCACCCGACCCTAAATATCCACTAAAAAGAATTGGTGTAGTCCACGGTACTGCCGCACCGCTTGGCCGAGCAACAAGCCCCCATTCCATTGCAAAATAAGAAACAAATGTCATAGCGACAGGAACAAGTATAAATGGAATGAGCAAAAGTGGATTCAGTACAATTGGCATTCCAAACGTGACCATTTCATTAATATTAAAAATACCTGGTGCGATTGATAGCCGACCCAAACTTTTTAATTGCTGACTCCGTGCAAATAATAACATCGCTACAACAAGTGCAAGCGTTGCACCAGATCCACCTGTGTAGATCCACAAATCAAAGAATTGTGCTGTTATCGTGTTTGGGACATCTTGCCCCCCCTGAAAAGCAATACGATTTTGATCCATTAATGATAACCAAACCGGGCTCATAACACCGCCTACAATTGCGGCCCCGTGAATCCCACATGCCCAAAGCACATGAACAACAATAACCGCTGCCACCGCGCCAAAAAGACTTGCTCCAAGTACACTAAGCGGAGCTTGCAGAAGCTGCCCTACAATATTATGAATACTACCAAAAGTGGTTTGCTCCAAAATTAAGCGCAGAATCCAAACAACCGTCACAACGATAAAACCTGGAATGAGTGCAGTAAATGAACGTGTTACAGCTGGTGGAACCGTTTCCGGCATTTTAATAATCATCTTCTTCTGGATAATAAACCTGTAAATTTCGGTAGATATAAGTGCTATAATCATCGCCACGAATAGCCCTTGACTCCCCATCAATGCAGCAGGTATAACCCCATCTACTACTACACTTTCCTTCGTACTAGGTATAATATGTGTCACTTGAAATGGAGTTGCTAGTAAAAAGGATACAAGTGACAATGCTCCTGCTGCTAATGCATCTACTTTATATTGTTCTCCCAATCTGTAAGCGATTCCAAAAGTAGCTATTAAAGACATTATATTAAATGTTGCGCTAACTGGATACCCTAACGCCTTCTGCCAATTCCCTCCAAATAAACTTTCCATAAAATCGTTATATCCAGGTATTGGTAAAGCGCTGATAATAAGAAAAAATGAACCGATAATTAAGAAAGGCATCGTTAAAATAATCCCATCACGAATTGCTTGTAAATGCCGCTGCTGCGCAATTCTCCCTGCTACTGGCATAACATATTTCTCTAAAAACCGGACCATCTACTCCACTCTCCTTATGCTCTCATTGACAATGCTGCCTCTAATACGGCTTCTCCGTTACAAAGCCCATAATGTACAGAGTGAATATTATCAACAGGTATCCCTTTTTCTTCACACATTTCCTTCATCTTCGGTAATAAATAACGCACTTGAGGTCCAAGCAAGAGCACATCCGCTTCATCAATATGATTCCGTATTTCCGAACCCGATACAGCCCAAATTTTTACTTCTAACCCTTTTGCCTGTGCCGCTTTCTCCATTTTCGTTACAAGCAAACTAGTAGACATTCCTGCTGCACAGCAAAGTAAAATGTTCATTAAACTCCCTCCTTACTTTTAATCAGCTGGAATCCTATCCACATTTCTCTTCATATCCACTACTAGGTTACCAATGTATATGTCTATATTGGTTTCCATATGACGAGCATAAAAACAAAAATTTCCCCGTTTTCACTCTATTCCATCTATCTGTATTTTCCTAGTAAACTGCCTCATAAATCGCTATAATGATTCAGTATGATTTTTTACATTAAATAGGAGGAGATATATGATGAAGGCTTATCGCTTTCCAATTATTTTATTATCTTCCATCCTAATTGGTGGTTTCATTGGTTATTTCATGGGTACCGATGCAGTTGCTTTAAAACCGCTTGGTGACATTTTCTTAAACTTAATGTTTACGATTGTTGTACCTCTTGTGTTCTTTAGCATTGCTTCCTCTATTGCCAATATGGATGGATTAAAACGTTTCGGAAAAATCATGTCTAGCATGGCAGGAACTTTCTTATTTACAAGTATTATCGCTGCAATTTTTATGATTATTGTTGTGAAAGTATTCCCGCCCGCACAAGGTGTTGTACTAGAGTTAACACAACCTGATAAGGCTGAAAAAAGCATTAGCGTTGCTGATCAAATTGTTGGCATCCTTACAGTATCAGATTTCTCAAAGTTACTTTCTCGTGAAAATATGCTAGCTCTTATTTTCTTCTCTATTTTAATGGGAATCGCAACTTCAGCAGTTGGCGAAAAAGGAAAACCATTCGCTACCTTCTTACAATCTGGTGCAGAAATTTCAATGAAAGTTGTTTCTTTCATTATGTACTATGCTCCAATTGGACTAGCTGCTTACTTTGCAGCCTTAGTTGGAGAATTTGGGCCACAGCTTCTTGGAACATATTTCCGAGCAGCAATGGTATACTATCCAGCTTCTCTTGTATACTTCTTTGTCTTCTTTACCTTCTACGCATACCTTGCAGGACGCAAACAAGGTGTACAAATCTTTTGGAAAAACATGGTCTCTCCTACAGTTACATCACTTGCAACTTGTAGTAGTGCCGCGAGTATTCCAGCAAACTTAGAAGCAACGAAAAAAATGGGCATCTCTTCTGACGTTCGTGAAACAGTTGTCCTTCTTGGTTCTACACTTCATAAAGACGGATCTGTTTTAGGTGGCGTAATTAAAATTGCTTTCTTATTCGGGATTTTCAATATGGAATTCTCAAGTCCAAAAACATTGGCAATCGCACTTGTTGTTTCCCTATTAGTTGGAACAGTAATGGGTGCAATTCCTGGTGGCGGTATGATTGGTGAAATGTTAATTGTTTCTCTATATGGCTTCCCACCAGAAGCTTTGCCAATTATCGCAGCTATTAGTACAATCATTGACCCACCAGCAACGATGTTAAACGTAACAGGAGATAACGCTTGTGCCGTAATGACAGCTCGTCTTGTTGAAGGTAAAAACTGGATTAAGAATAAAGTAATGTAATAAGTTCTTATCATTCTTTTAAAATAAAAAATTGCTAGAAACAAAAACCTTTTCTTTTAAAATAAAGAAAGGTTTTTCATTTAATTAACTGAATACTCAGTTAATTTTTTTATCAAACGGAACGCCTGGTAAAAATATTTAAAAAAGTAAGATAATTAGCAAGAATACTTAATGAGGGGGTTCTTTTATGAAAAAAAAGTTTTTGATAGTGCCTGCCGTAGCACTGCTAGCACTTCCTGCTTTCAGCTTTAGCAATGCTTCTACTAATCTAACAGCTTTTAATCCACCACCACCTGATAGAGTTTCTAGTGACTTAACAGCTTTTAATCCACCACCACCTGATAGAGTTTTTAGTGACTTAACGGCTTTTAATCCACCACCACCTAATAGAGTTTCTAGTGACTTAACGGCTTTTAATCCGCCGCCACCTGACAGAGTTTCTAACAACTTAACGGCTTTTAATCCACCACCACCTGATAGAGTTTTTAGTGACTTAACGGCTTTTAATCCACCACCACCTAATAGAGTTTCTAGTGACTTAACGGCTTTTAATCCGCCGCCACCTGACAGAGTTTCTAACAACTTAACGGCTTTTAATCCGCCACCACCTGACAGAGTTTCTAACAACTTAACGGCTTTTAATCCGCCACCACCTGACAGAGTTTCTAGCAACTTAACGGCTTTTAATCCGCCACCACCTGACAGAGTTTCTAACAACTTAACGGCTTTTAATCCGCCACCACCTGATAGAATCTCTAATACAATTGGTTAATATATTCATGCATCATGGATCCTATTCCATTGATGTATGAATTATCTTAAATTGAGAAGAAGCTAGATATTCACTCTAGCTTCTTCTTTGATGTTACAAGTTTGTTTTATAACTACAAATTAATCAGACTATACCCACAAATTTGTTATAACTTTCACAAAGTTTCCATAGCCCTTTCCTCTCCTTCGTACTATAATCATGTATGGAAAAGGAGATGGAAACTATGACACACAGCGCCCCAGAGTTTAAAGTTTTGCAAAGCATTGCGTTCCTTGCTGTTGTTTTGCAAAGTTCCTTACTATATACAATGAATCAAGGTCATATTCTACTAGAACAATCTCTCATTATGGGAATGCTATTTAATCTCGCAAAATTTTCAGCACCTGCATTCATCTTCATTGTTGGATTTCATTTAATTCAGCAATACACAAAACAAATGGTCTATACAGAATACATCTATGAAAAAACAGCTCACTTGCTTGCTCCTTACTTCTTCTGGTCCGTCGTGTACTTATTGACAACAAACCAAGTCGTTACAGTGCAAAGCGGGATAAAAAGCCTATTGCTCGGAACAGCTGCGCCTCATCTTTGGTATGTCATTATGATGTTCCAAATCCATTTGCTGTTTCCCTTATTATGCACCTTATTTTATTGGTTTAAAAAAAGAACACAAAATCAGCAAGATATATACCGATACATGGCCGCTTTCGCTAGCATTTATTTTCTCTTAATGTGGTATTCTTCTCACTATATTTTTAACGGTGAAGTGCTAACTCAATCAACTGTTTTGCATTATACAGATCGTTCCTTCTTCTTCTATTCATTTTACTTTGTCATGGGAGGAATCGCTGCTGTAGCACTTCAAGCTTGGCGCTTATTTGTAATGAAACACATACCACTTATAACAATCTTGTTTTTTATTCTATTCTTATTCATCAACTATGAACTATTTAGCTTTTATGGTGTAGATTCCATTCACCTTACTGTATCTACCTATTTAAAGCCATCCATGTTTCTGTACATTGTATGTGAAATTTTAATACTATACGTACTATCTATCATGATTGTACAGCGGCGAGGTGCTTTATATAAAACATTACGCTTTATCGGAAACTACACGTACGGAGCCTATTTAGCACACTTTTTCTTTTTACAGCTAATTACGAAATTACTATCTCTATTTACAATACAGGCAAATACAATTCTATATAGTCTATTACTATTTCTTCTAACGGCAACATTCTCTATCATCACAATGGTTATATGTAGCACGATTCCATTCCATACATGGATTACAGGACCTTCTCCCACGCCTGTATTAAAATGGCCAACGCTCCTGCCTTTACTGCCATTATTAAGAAGTAAAAAGTAAAAGAAGCTGTCCAAAAAGATTTTTTGGACAGCTTCTTTTTAGGAAGAAACCTGCTCTGCAGAAGTTTCTTTATGCTGTATGTGACTTGTAATCCAAGCAATTCCACCAGCAACAACTAAATAACATTATAAAATTAAAATTTGCATTTGTAATTGTGACCAATCTCCTAGAGATATAACATCCTGAAGCCCTCTGAGAGAATGAGACATTGGAAGGCATTCTCCAGGGAATGTTCCGCCGCTGGTGGCAAGCTGAAGAACAAGAAGAGTCACTGCTAAAAACTTTCCAACAATGCCAAATACCATTACTAACATAAGAATAAATGTCATGAATGTAAAGAAAATAATGATACTTGATAAAATAAACAACTTACTTCTTATCCATTTTCAATTCCGTCTCAGCTAATAGCGGCAACACATTATCAAAAATATGCGTGTTGTTCTCTTTTCCAGTCACATATCCACCATAAAACCTGCTGAATACATTGTCATTCCGAAATTCACTCATGCGCTCATACAATTCTTGGGCAAATTTTTTATCTCCTACTTGTAATACATATAAAATCGTTAGCCCATATGCTGCTGGTGATTCAAAATCTACTACTGGTTTTCCTGTTTCTAAATCATAGCGACCGTATAACTTCCCATCTTTGCGGAATACCTTTTTAATAAACTCTAAATATGCTTCGGAGGAAATTCCTCCTAAACTACGATGGTAAGCAACATGCGATTGATCAATGAGATTCACCCGGTTTTCATATGTAAATGTACCATCCTCTTTGTATTCTTTCGGGAATGCCCAGCCACGTCTTGGATAATCCGTTAAAAATTGAATAGCTTCCTGATACTGCGTTTCTGAAATTTTTCCGTACTTTTTCATATAAGAGAATGCACTTGGATTTATGTAAGATGTCGTTAATATGTTATTTTGCATACCCTTATCTGCGTCATAATAGTCAACATAGATTTTCTTTTTCTTATTATAGCGTAGTACAGCATCACTCACTTGATCCGCAAGATGCTTATACCGCTCTTCTTTATACATGTCATAAGCACGATATAGCTGTTCGATGATGCGGAGATCATCAATGAGAGCATTCGTACCAGCCTGTCTTTCTCCTGTTTCAGAAATCTTCCATAAAACAATATGGACTGGATGTATAAAATAATTTTGGATCACCTTTACTTGTTCATCAAACAATGATTGATCGTCCATATCAAGCGTATATTGTAACCATAGCCCTGATGATTCTGATAATGCTTCACGGCCGGTAGCCTCGTTCGTTCCTACCTTTGAATCAGCTATGCGATATGTTGCGAGCGTCCCATTCTCGTTCATCATATGTCTCATAATAAAATATTCTGTTCGATTTCCTTGTAGTGCAGTCCAAAAAACAATTCCACCTAAAACCATAAATAAAGTTAACGCAATCCATATATACAAACGTTTCCGCACTTTTTCTCACCTCTATAATAAGACTAACCGTAATCTTAGTAGAGCATACGAAAACATTAAAAAGACAATCCTTTAGATTGTCTCTCACTTTTCTATCCTTTACACACGTTAATTAGCCTCTTTTGTAGGGCGATACAATAATTGCACAAGGTGATCATATTCACGCCGTGTAATTTCTTTATTATATAACTTTAATAACAAATCTTTATGCTCTTTCGAAAACGCCATTTTTCTAATGACTTCAGGATACATACAAACATCCCCTCCGTTTTACGTGAACTTCCACATTCTGTTAAACTCTAGCTTGTCCTTCTACAAATAAAACCCCTTAGATAGAACTAACGTTCGCATAAGCATTATAAAAGATTTTGTTCTAAAACACAAATAAAATATTCTTCTCTTTATTTTCTGAAGATTTCAAAATTATAATATCATATCCACTTTTTAAAATACATATATATTTTTGGCATTTTTTTGAATAAATTTTCCAATCCAATCAGAAAATAATGGCAAAAATGAAGAGGAGTAGAATTATGGATACTGTTACATTGTCACGGGCTTTCTTTGGGTCATCACTAGCATTCCACATCATTTTTGCAACACTTGGAATCGGACTATCTTTAATGATTTTTATAAGCGAAGTATTATATCACTGGAGAAAGGATTCTGATTACGCTGTTATGGCAAAAAGGTGGACAAAGGCTTTCGCCATCCTTCTTGGTGTCGCAATTCCTACTGGAACAATCGTCGGCGTACAAATTTCACTTCTTTGGCCCGGATTCGCCAAAATTGTCGGTCAAGTGATTTCTGTTCCATTTCAGATTGAGATTTTCGCCTTCTTCTTAGAAGCTTTATTTATGTCCATTTATGTATATGCAGCAGATAAATTACCACCATTTATGAGATTAATCTCACTCTTTTTTGTCATGCTTGGTGCCACTGCATCTGCCGTATTAATTACCTCAGCAAACACATGGATGAATACACCGGCAGGCTTTTCTATGAATCCTGATGGCTCTGTTTTTAACGTTGACCCGTGGAAAGCATTCTTTAATCCAAGCTTTTTCACAAGCTCCCTTCACGTTGTCATTACGGCTTATGCAACAGGAGCGGCAGTCATTGCTTCTATCGCTGGGTTTAAATTATTAAAACGAAATCTGGGTGCAAGAGAAATCGCTTATCATAAAAAAGGATTATTTTTAGGCCTTGTCGTTACATTTATTACAGGTGCTACGATGTGGCTTTCTGGACATGAATCGGCAATTGCTTTGCATGAACATTCTCCGGAAAAATTAGCATCTGCAGAAGCTTTATTTGAAACGACATCACATGCTCCTTTGTCCATTGGCGGAGTTGTCGATCCTGAAACTCTTGAACTGAACTACGCCCTCGAAATCCCAAATATGCTAAGTATGTTAGTTGGATTTAATCCTAATACCGTTGTAAAGGGGTTAAATGAATTTCCACAAGAAACGTGGCCGCCATTTTATACCCATACGTTCTTTAATTTAATGGTTGGTACAGCTGCATTCACTTTTGCTGTAGCAGCAATCGCTCTTGTATATTGGTACTTTATCTATCGAAAAAAAGGAGCAGAATTACCAAAATGGCTTCTATGGGCTACTGCTGCGTGCGGACCGATTATGATGCTCGGCATTGAATTTGGATGGGTTTTCAGTTGTAGCGGTCGTCAACCTTGGACGATTTATGGGATGCAGCGCACAATGGATGCTGCTACGCGCGCTGATTTCGTCGGGCCTTTATTTATTTTATTCATCATTTTGTATATCGGTCTTGGCGCTTTAACGATTTTCGTACTACGAACGTTCTTCAGAAGACATCCATTAAAAAATGATCTAGGGCAGCAAGGAGGAGATCCTCGTGCATGAGGCAAGTATTGCGATTATCATCTTATGGGCCATCATCTTCGTATACAGCATTTTAGGTTCCATTGATTTTGGAGCCGGATTTTGGGGCATGGTATACGCAAAGCACCCGACACTAGCCGGAAAGCTTGCCAATCGTTATTTATCACCAACATGGGAAGTAACGAATACATTTCTCGTCTTTGTCGTTGTCGCATTTCTTGGCTTCTTTCCGAAAGCAGCTTTTACACTCGCAACAGTGATGTTTGTACCGGTGACATTAATTTTAGTTCTCGTTGCCATTCGTAGCACATTCATGGTTTTTGCATATTCCGTACCGAAGTATGAGCATATCTTGCGCTTTATTTCTGGTATTACAGGGCTCTTAATTCCAGCCTTATTAATTACAGTTTTGCCAGTAACAGAAGGTGCTTATATTACGACCTCTAGTGGAAAAGAAGTGCTATTATACGGGAAACTTCTATCAAGCCCTGTAATCTATTGGTATATGTTATTTGGGTTAACTTCAGAGTTGTTCCTATCCTCTCTTTTTCTAGCTGACTTTGCAAGAGAGCAGCGCTCAGAGGATACGTATCGACTCTACAGACGAAACGCCATCGTACTTGGTCCGGCGACGCTCGTTACAGCCATTATCGCCCTGGTTGTTATGGAACCAGAAACACATTGGCTCATGCAAGGATTAATTAAGCAGTTTCCATGGTTCACAGTCTCCATTCTTTTATTTGTAATCGGGTATTCTTCCCTTTGGTGGACAAATAAAAAATACGATTCACTCGGCTGGCCTCGCATCGCTGTTTTAGCAGTTGTTGCACAATATGCCTTTGCTAGCTACGCTTACGGCGTCGCGCATTTACCGTATATCATTTATCCGGACGTTACTGTATTTACAAGCTTTACAACGAAAGAAACATTCTATGCGCTGCTCATCCTCTATGCAATCGGCATCGCGATCTTGCTTCCAGGCTTTATCTTCTTCTGGAATTTATTCTTAAAGGATCGAACGTTCCTCAAAGAAAAATAACGATTTAAAGAGAAGCTACTCCAAACATTTACTAAAATGTCTAGAGTAGCTTCTCTTTATAATAATGACTCCCTAAATAATTTCTACATCTTTACAAACATAACAAAAACACCATATATATATCCATTTTGTTTTTCCTTCATACTAAGTCGCGGCTATGAAAACAAAAGAAGATTCCCACTCGTTCTCCCCTTTTGTTTTCACTCGGCATGGGGCAAGAAGAGAACCTGATCGCTTCTATGCTCGGGCGGACGCTCTCTCCACCTAAAAAGAAAGAGTTTATATGGGGTTTTTAATTTTTATTTATATAAAACGAAACTTCCATCACTGATTGTATTTTTTGGGGATAACTCCTTTTTGGATTTTCACATATAAGTTACTGCTATGAAAACAAAAAGTGGCCTACTCTCTTTTTCTCCCTTTGTTTTAAACTCGGCATTGGGCCAAAAAAGGACCTGACCGCTTCTATGCTCGGGCGGGCGCTCTCTCCCATCTGAAAAATAGGTTTTAAATCGTTGTTTCAATTTGTATTTATATAGGTTCTTCTCTCTATCAAAAAGCACTAGTTATCTCTCTCGTATCTATATTTGCCTTTTAACATCAAATACACATATTCACTAGATTCAGGTACATGCCTAGTTCTTCTTATTTTTTTTTGAATATAATGCTGTATACACTTGAGACAAGCTCAAATCTATTTGCTCAAGTAAAAAAGAAAGGTAGGCTAACAATGAGTACTGGAATATTGATTACAATCGTCGTCTTCTTCTTAACCATGATCATCATTTTTTGGCGACCACGAGGATTGAATGAAGCATGGCCCGCTGCAATTGGTGCCGGTATCATTCTCCTTACAGGACTTGTATCAAAACCGGATGTTATGGATATTATTAGTAAAATAGGAGGCGCCTCCATAACTATCTTAGCAACCATCGTTATGGCCGTTATATTAGAAAGCTTCGGCTTCTTCCATTGGGCGGCTGCAAAACTGGCAAATCTAGCAAAAGGTTCTGGTCACCGTTTATACTGGTATATTCAATTACTATGCTTCCTCATGACTCTTTTATTTAACAACGATGGCAGCATCTTAATTACAACTCCAATTTTAATTTTACTTCTCAAAAACCTTCAATTAAAACCACACCAACAAATTCCGTATTTACTAAGTGGTGCTTTAATTGCTACTGCTTCAAGTGCACCAATTGGTGTAAGTAATATCGTAAACTTAATCGCATTAAATATCGTACACATGACACTTTATATGCACACTGCAATGATGTTCGTACCTGCAACACTAGGACTACTATTTATGTCATGGCTCATGTACACTGTTTTAAAGAGAAAACTACCTGAAAAATTACCAGTTTCCTCTTATGATATTGAAGAAATCTTCTTCACAAAAAATTTCCATCCTCTAAAAGGAAAAAATTCTGTTGATACAAAACAAAAACGGACAAAATTTATGTTAAAGGTATTACTTTTCGTATTCCTTATGCGCTGTCTTCTCTTCGTCGCTTCCTTCCTATCCATACCAATTGAAATTGTAGCTGTACTCGGTTCACTCGTTCTCCTTGTATGGAGATGGTACTATTTACGTACAAACCCTGTCGATATCTTAAAAAAGACACCGTGGCACATTTTGATCTTCGCATTCTCCATGTATGTTATTATTTACGGGCTTCACAATGCAGGATTAACAACGTTTCTTGTAAAGTGGCTCGAACCGATTGTTAACCAGCATCTACTATACGCAAGCTTTACAATGGGTGGATTGGTTTCACTTCTCTCCAACGTCTTTAATAATCACCCCGCATTAATGATTGGTACCATTACATTAACCGAGATGGGACTCGATCCAGTCACTCTAAAAACAATTTATCTTGCAAATATTATCGGTAGTGACATGGGATCGTTATTATTACCAATCGGTACACTTGCTTCCCTCATTTGGATGTACATCCTAAAACAAAATAAAATTAAAGTGAAGTGGAAAGATTATTTAAGCGTATCCCTTATCGTCATCCCGCTCTCAACAATCGTAACATTGTTCCTCTTATTCTACTGGGTACAACTTTTCTTCTCCCTCTAAAAAACAATAGCCTCCTTTGCTACCGTCTTAGCAAAGGAGGCTTCTTCTATATTTAAATTAGATACACGTGATCAATCAAGTTAAAAGGTGTTCGGAAGCCGTACATATCCCCCACTATTTGTGGGCATTCGTACCCCCATCTCAAATCCAATTATTGATATAAGTGACTACCAGCTTCTTTAAATTCTTCTGATTTCTCTTTCATGCCTTTTTCAATTGCTTCTGTTGTTTCTAAATCATTTTCTTTTGCATATTCACGAATGTCATGTGAAATTCTCATACTACAGAACTTCGGACCACACATGGAACAGAAATGAGCTGTTTTTGCTCCTTCTGCTGGTAATGTTTCATCGTGGAAATCCATTGCCCGTTCAGGATCTAACGATAGGTTAAATTGATCGCGCCAGCGGAATTCAAAACGCGCTTTTGAAAGAGCATCATCACGCTGCTGCGCTGTTTTGTGTCCTTTCGCAAGATCAGCCGCATGCGCCGCAATTTTATACGTAATAACCCCTTCACGAACGTCATCTTTGTTCGGTAAGCCTAAATGCTCTTTCGGTGTTACATAACAAAGCATTGCTGTACCAAACCAGCCAATCATCGCTGCACCAATCGCCGATGTAATATGATCATAACCCGGTGCAATATCCGTTGTTAAAGGTCCAAGTGTATAAAATGGTGCGCCTTGGCAAATATCAAGTTCTTTATCCATATTTTCTTTAATTAAATGCATTGGTACATGCCCTGGTCCTTCAATCATAACTTGAACATCATGCTTCCAAGCAATTTTTGTTAACTCACCAAGCGTTTCAAGCTCAGAGAATTGCGCTTCATCATTCGCATCCGCAATCGAACCTGGACGTAATCCATCTCCAAGAGAGAAGGAAACATCATATTGTTTCATAATTTCACAAATTTCTTCAAAGTGAGTGTATAAGAAGTTTTCTTTATGATGAAATAAACACCACTGCGCCATAATAGAACCACCGCGCGAAACAATTCCTGTCGTACGTTTTGCTGTAATTGGAATGTAACGAAGTAGTACACCTGCATGAATTGTAAAGTAATCCACACCTTGCTCCGCTTGTTCAATTAACGTGTCACGGTATACTTCCCAAGTTAAATCTTCAGCAATACCATTTACTTTTTCTAGCGCTTGATAAATCGGCACTGTTCCAACTGGTACAGGAGCATTACGAATAATCCATTCACGAGTCGTATGAATATTTTTCCCTGTTGATAGGTCCATAATTGTATCTGCACCCCAGCGCGTTGCCCATGTCATCTTCTCTACTTCTTCCGCGATAGAAGAAGAAACTGCCGAGTTACCGATATTCGCATTTACTTTCACGTGGAAATTGCGTCCGATAATCATCGGTTCTGCTTCTGGGTGGTTAATGTTTGCTGGTAAAATCGCACGTCCTTCTGCGACTTCTTTACGAACAAACTCAGGCTCTACACCTTCACGAATCGCAACATATTCCATCTCAGATGTAATGATACCGTTACGTGCATAGTGCATTTGCGTTACATTTGCGCCCTTTTTTGCACGAAGTGGTTTACGATCCATCTGCGGGAACACAGGTGTATGCTGAGAAGCAGCCTTCACGCCATCATCTTCCGGTTTAATTTCACGTCCTTCATACTCTTCTACATCTCCACGGTCAACAATCCAAGCACGGCGAGGTGTTGGAATTCCTTTTTCCAGCTCTACTTTGTACTCAGGGTCTGTGTACGGACCACTTGTATCATACACGCGAAGCGGCGGATTTGGTACACCGTTTGTATCACTTTGCTCAATCTCACGCATTGGTACTTTCATACCTTCACGCGGGCCATCCACATAGACTTTCTGACTTCCTGGTAAACTCGACTTCAATTCAATTTGCTCAGCTGAAACAGATTGCTTCATAATTTGTGTTTCCTCCCCTTTATCATTTCAGGCAAATCGAACTTGCTCAGAATCTCGGGCCACCTTCTGGGCAATTCGATTCCCGCTTCAGCAGCTAGAATGGTCGGTGGCTTCGCCTCTTCAGCTGAAGCTCCATCCCCTCCCATTCTGACCGAGCCGCTTTCGCTTTACTTGTGAAAAGGACAAGAACTAGTGACCAGCGCATGCCAAAATAAAAAGAGCCAGGTCCATAGTAAAACAAGGACCTGGCTCATAAAGACATAGTTATGTAAAGCCGTTAACTTCCCTACGCTGGTACGAGCCAGATCAGGTCCAGAGGGTTAAGAAGTTCTCGCACTTCTCTCTCAGCCCACGCTTCTCTTGGGCACCCCTAGTTTATCACTGATTTAATTTTCAATACTTTCCCATCATACACGATAATCAGAAAAATGCAAAGGCATGAAGTACAATTTTTACATGTCGTTTTTTATCTGCTAGTCGATACTCCTTATCGAACCGCTGATAAAGTGAACCTTAATTAGTGGGGTTTTCTTCATCCCCCCACTAATTATTAGCCCGACCAATCGGGCTTTTACAGGCAGTTCATCTCCCATCTAACTTCTTTGTTTCCACTGAATTTTGAGGTGGGGGTCAAAACTTATCCATGTTCAGCTAAAATCAGAACACCTAAAAAGTTAGTCATATTATTTATTCACATATGTAAAGTAAAGTTTAGATCAGGAGTGAAATTATAATGGGTTGTTTGGGATCTATCTTCCGATTTACGTTTTTCGCAATATGTATCATTTTTGTCCTCTGATTTGGAGGCTCGTCAATTATAGCCTTCTTTTCCGCTCTGTTTGGGGGAAGTTGGATGCATTTCTGGACATTATTTTCTATCTGGATTACTGCAAATTACGGAATCGGTTGGCTGTTTGAAGTTCACTGGAAAGATGAGGACGCAGGCGAAGAATTCTTTGCAATTTTCATTCTTTTCATCAGCATACTTATTTATAGAGGGATCAATAAACTTGGGAGGGTATTTATTCGAGGATGAATAGTCTTTCATGCCGTACATAACCATCGGGTTAAGGCTATGTATCATTTTAGGCACAAACAAGCCAGGTACTTTCAGCACCTGGCTTGTTTGTGTTAAGTTGGTGGCTATCTACTTAAGGTATCATCCACGTTAAATAATAGGCTTGTACATATGTCATAATCCCAACAATAACTACAAAGAATATACTATGTTTTACTGTGAAGCGGAATAAGTCAGATTCTTTTCCAGCGAGACCTACTGCTGCACACGCGATCGCAATCGATTGCGGAGAAATCATTTTACCCGTTACACCACCTGTTGTATTCGCAGCAACAAGCAATACTTCTTTCACACCAACTTGCTGTGCTGTAATAGCTTGCAAATTGGAGAATAGCGCGTTTGCCGATGTATCTGATCCTGTTAAGAATACACCGAGCCAGCCAAGGAATGGTGAGAAGAATGGGAATAATCCACCTGTTCCTGCTAATGCTAACGCGAGTGTTGAGGATAAACCAGAATAGTTTGCGATGAATGCGAATCCTAATACTAAACCGATAGATAGAATTGGCATTTTTAATTCTTGTAACGTTTCTGCAAATGTTTCTATAGCTTGTTTTGCACTCATTTTTAAAATAATGATAGAAATGATACAAGCAATTAAAATTGCTGTTCCAGTTGCTGATAAAATATCAAGTTTGAATACTGCCTCATAAGGCGTTGGTTTATTTACAATTGGCTCTGCCTTCATGACTAAATTGTGCAGACCTGGAATTTGAAACTTAAAGACAAGACTTTCTAACGTCCCACCTGGAGCAAATAATGCTTTAAAGAAACTTTGACTCCAAATAACAACCATCACTGTCAAAATAATAAATGGTGACCAAGCCTTTACAACTTTTCCTACTGTTAATTTCGGCATGGATGCAGCCGTCGTTGTTGCCGCTTCAGCATTTGCTTGATTAGATTGATAGATTTCTTTCGGCTGCCATACTTTTAGGAATAATGCTAAACATACTAAGCTGACAAGTGCTGATGTAATATCTGGAAGTTCTGGTCCTAAAAACGTTGCTGTAATAAATTGCGTAATTGCAAAGGAACTACCTGCTACAAGTAATGCAGGCCATGTTTGTTTTATACCTTTGAAGCCATCCATTAAAAATACGATAAAGAATGGAACAAACAATGATAAAAACGGCAATTGGTGTCCAGCCATTTGTCCGATTTTGTGGGGATCAATACCCGTTACTTGCCCCGCAACTGTAATTGGAATTCCCATCGCTCCGAACGCCACCGGTGCTGTATTTGCAATTAAGCAAAGTCCTGCTGCATATAACGGATTTAAACCAAGACCAGCAAGAAGCGCTGCTGTAATTGCTACCGGTGCACCGAATCCTGCTGCCCCTTCCAAAAATGCGCCAAATGAAAAGCCAATTAAAATAACGAGTAAACGATGGTCATTCGTAATCGATAGTACCGATGCACGAATCACATCAAACTGTCCTGTTTTGACAGAAATTTTATATAAAAATACCGACATCACAATAATCCATGCAATTGGCCATAACCCGTATGCAAAGCCATATCCGGTTGCTGCCATCGCCATTATAAACGGCATTTTATACGCAAATAGCGCAACTAAAATTGTTAATACAACTGTAATAAGTCCTGCTACATAGCCCTTCATACGAAAGACTGCTAAAGCCAAGAAAAAAAAGATAATTGGAATAAGTGCTACCGCTGCGGAAATCCAAATGTTACCGAACGGATCGTAAACTTGTGTCCATGTGCCCATTGTCCTCTCCCTTTCTGTAATCCCCTGTTTTAAAATCCTTATAATCCTATCAATAGACTATCCGGTCATCATACCTTTAAGTCCAAAATAAAAAACGTTTAAGAAAACGTTTTCAATTATTGTATTTATACTTTACCATACCATTTTTATTTTAAAAAGATTTTTCTGATTATTTTTTCCATTTTTTCGTTTAATTGCACTTTCTATAAATAGGAAAAAAGTAAGTTTCATTCTTCCCTCATTATTTTAAACAAACGTTTGATTAACAAAAGAAAAGACTGTCACTCTGGCCTATTTCACTTTAAACAAACGTTTGATTAAAAGCCTTATGCCTCGTTCAGCACAACTAAAAAAGAAAAAGCACTCGCAATTCGCAAGTGCCCTACCTTCTTCTTCTTTTCTTCTTTTTTCTCATAAGCTTTTTCCGGCGCGTATTCAATCGATCCGCTATAATATGGAGTGCACTCGCAGCGATAACTCCAATTACAAATGTCGTTAAAGCAACATCATGTTCCTTTGCAATCTCAAGCAACCTTCCGTCTAGCACCATTTTATTTACTATGTATAGGAATGGAGAAAAGACAAGAAGCATATACAATATACGAATGAGATCACCGATTACAAGCGTATGCGTTAAAAAAGAACGATGCGGCATCACACATTGATACGGATACCAAAAAATACGAAGTAATCCCCATTTATTATAGGCGTTACTATGAATATCCAAATCTGGTGTTAAGAAAAACGTGCCGATTAAAAAGCCTATCGCAAAAGTGAGTAAAAAATCAAAATTTGTTAATCCATACGAAACAAGCATAAATAAAACAATCGGAAGAGAAAGTAAGTTTATTTTCGTATGTGTTTTTCCTGATGGCATAGTACACTTCCTCGCTTATGTTTGCCCTGTCAGCACATGACAGTTCTCAGCTATTGATCTAATTTTTGATCGATAAACGATGTGTCTATATCCGAACCAAACCAATCCGCTAATTTCATCTGCGCTTTTTCTTTTACATCTTCATTTACATACATGGATGCTTGCAAAAGTGCAGCTGTTAATGCCCCTAAATCATCCGTATAACCAATTCCAGCTATAAAATCCGGAATCGCATCAATTGGCGCAATAAAGTAAGCAAGTGCTCCGATAATGGTTGCCTTTACTCGTTTTGGAACATCCGGTCTTTGCATAACGTAAAACAGCAATAAACTTGCATAAATAACCGATTGTCCCGCTTGTTTCGCTACATGTTTCACTTTATTCCAAAACGCTTCAACTGAAAATTTTCGTTCCATATAAAGAGCCCCCATATTTTGTTTTTTCACTATACGCAAAAGTAGATGTGCCTTCAAAAAGAAAAAACTAGCCTCATTAGTCAATAAAAAGCTCATCAAATATACACATAACCGATCGATGAAAACTTATTGTAACAGACAACACCAGAAAGAACAAGTGTTCGCAATCATTTCCCGCTATTTACTCTAATTATAATAAGATTTTTCACATATAAATCACGGCTTCGGGAACAAAAGAAGACCTGCTCTCTTCTCCTCCCTTTGTTTTAAACTCATCATGGGGCGAAAAAAGGACCTGACCGTTTCTATGCTCAGGCGGACGCTCTCTCCCACCTAAAAAGAGGGGGTTATACATTAAAATTTCCATCACCAATCAAAATTTTGCTAAATCACTCTTTTTGTTCTTTCACTTATAAGTTGCTTTGCATACAAAATGGACCTACTCTCTCCTTCTCCCTTTGTTTTAAATTCGGCATGGGGCGAAAAAAGGACCTGACCGTTTCTATGCTCAGGCGGACGCTCTCTCCCATCTAAAAAGAAAGGGTTTATATATTTCCTATCAATATTTCTCAATATAAAATGTTCTATTTCTCTTAACATTCTCTTTTATCTTTGTTATATTTTCTAGTTGACGAGCATATAAACCAATGTTAAAGTTTTCTCTGGCAGCAACAACGAAAATACAAAAACTGTAAAATGTTATAGTGTTTCTAAGAATTGAATTTTGTTGTATAATACAGAAATGACGTTATGCTTATGGATCAACAAAAGAAATGGCAGGAAACCAAAAGGGTATGCATAGTTAAAGTCGTATATGGGTGATATAGAAAACCCTGCTCATGGCCAAGAAAACTATGTATTTTTTATTTTAGCATTTTTCTCTCAAAAATCGACCAAGCCTGATAGAGAAAGGGTGGAAATGGATGAAGGAATCTTTAAAATCACAATTTCATAATGTGCGTTTTACTTTGTTCGTCGCTTTGGCCTTATGGCTAAAAACTTACATCATAACGCGTACGAGCTTTGATTTGAAACTTGAATCTTTCATGCAAGAATTTATCTTATTCATTAGTCCATTGGCAACATCATTACTGCTTGTGGGTCTTGCATTATTCGCAAAAGGAAAAAAACGTAATTATATAGCACTTGGAATTGATTTTGTTTTAACAATCGTTCTTGTTGGTAACGTAATGTTCTACGGATTCTACAATGATTTCGTTACTTTACCGGTACTTGGGCAAACGTCCAACTTTGGACAGTTAGGTTCTAGTGTAAAAGAACTACTCAACTACAAAATCATTGTTGCATTTGCTGATATTATTCTTTTCTTCGTTTTATTAAAAAAGAAGAAAGACTTTGCAAAAACGGAGCGTGTGTCACGTCCAATGCGTTCTTTATACTTCGTATCAACGGTTGCTATTTTCTTCGCAAACTTAGGTCTTGCAGAGACTGAGCGTCCGGAACTATTAACGCGTTCATTTGACCGTGTTATGCTCGTGAAAAACTTAGGTTTATATACTCACCAATTATATGATCTTGGCTTACAAGCGAAATCAAGTTCACAAAAAGCATTTGCTGATGGTAGCAAATTACAAGAAACAGAAAACTATGTGAAGACACTCAAAGAGAAACCAGATCCAAATATGTTTGGCGTTGCGAAAGGGAAAAACGTAATCGTCGTTTCTCTTGAATCCTTGCAAACATTCTTAATTGGTGCGACAGTAAATGGTCAAGAAGTTACACCATTCTTAAACCAATTTGCAAAAGAAAGTTATTACTTCGATAACTTCTTCCACCAAACTGGACAAGGAAAAACATCGGATGCTGAATTCTTAGTAGATACATCACTATATCCGTTAGACCGAGGTGCTGTATTCTTTACACATGGTAATAACGAATATACTGCAACACCAGAAATCCTGCGTCAGCAAGGGTATTACACAGCTGTATTCCACGCAAACAACGCAACATTCTGGAACCGTAACATCATGTATCCTGCACTTGGTTACGACCGTTACTATAACGAACTTGACTACAAAATCACACCAGAAACAAAGTTAAACTGGGGATTAAAAGATATTGAGTACTTTAATCAATCCGTGGATATGTTAAAACAAGTGAAGAAGCCATTCTATACTCGCTTCCTTAGTTTAACCAACCACTATCCATTTACTTATGATGACGGTACAAAATTAATCGAACCTTACAACTCTGGTGATGGTGTATTTGACCGTTACATGGTAACAGCTCGTTACTTAGACGAAGCACTGAAAAACTTTATTGAACGTCTAAAAGCAGAAGGTATTTATGATAACTCGGTTATCGTATTCTACGGTGACCACTATGGTATTTCTGAAAACCATAACCGTGCGATGGCACAATTCTTAGGAAAAGAAGAAATTACAACATTTGATCATATGAACTTACAACGTACACCAATGTTCATTCACGTTCCAGGTCAAAAAGAAGGTAAAACAATTTCAAAACCAACAGGTGAAATTGATATTAAACCAACAATTCTAAACTTACTTGGTGTTGATTCAAGCAATGACATTAGCTTCGGTCATGATGTATTCTCACCAGATTATAAATCATTCGTTGTTCTTCGTGATGGAAGTTTTATAACAGAACAATATATATATACAAACAATACATTCTATAACCGCGAAACAGGCGAAATTGTAGAAGTACCGAAAGAAGAAGCTCAAGCGATGATTGATCGGGCGCAAAATGAACTGCACATGTCTGATAAACTCATTGAGGGAGACTTACTTCGCTTCTCCGAAAGCAACAAAATTAAAACGGGCGAAGTAAAAACAATTATTAAAGAAGACAAAAAAGGCGCTGAGTAATCTCAGCGTCTTTTTCTCTACATTAGTATGATAAAATTACACAATCTTCACCAAATATTTACATAAAATTCATGAAACATCTCTATAATAGAATTTGTAAACAGTGTTCTGTTCATTCCTCATGGGGAATAATAGTATCATTTTTGTAACAATTTTCCTGACGTTACCGGGAAGTAACATCCATTGTCTTAGTAAAGCCGTTTGGTTTACTGGTCACCTTTCTAAGCTATACCAAGACAATATCCCTATGAAACAAGCTACCCTCCTTATGCAACATTGTTGCAAGCAACGTTCTATATGAATGTTGCCTTTTTTATTTCTAAAAAGCAGGATTCTCATTTCTCATTTGCGAATTTGTATATGCGAAATACAATAAATTGACGTTTCCATACGGGCTCTCACCACTCATCATTAAAACAATTAAGAAAGGATGGGAAGTAAAATGGCATACGAAAGATTTGTATTATGGAATGACAAAATTATTGATACAAATAACAAACAACCGTACATACAATTAGAAGAACGTGGTTTACAATTTGGAGATGGTGTCTATGAAGTAATTCGTATTTATAAAGGAAACATCCACTTATTAGATCCACATTTAACTCGGTTATACCGTTCAATGGATGAAATAGAACTAACACTACCTTTCTCTAAAGCAGAACTCATTACACTACTTTACAAATTACTCGAAAATAATAACTTCCAAGAAGATGGTACCATCTACCTGCAAGTTTCTCGAGGAGTACAGCATCGTGCGCACGCATTCTCTTTTGATGTAACCCCAACGATTTATGCTTATATCTCAAAAAAAGAACGACCCGCTTTATGGATTGAATACGGAATACGTGCCATATCAGAACCTGATACACGTTGGCTCCGCTGTGATATTAAATCCTTAAATTTATTGCCAAATGTATTGGCTGTCACAAAAGCAGAACGCAAAGGATGTAAAGAGGCCCTTCTCGTTCGTAACGGAATAGTTACAGAGGGTAGTCACTCGAACTTTTTTCTTGTAAAAAACGGGATCCTTTATACCCACCCTGCTAATCACCTAATCCTAAACGGGATTATTCGTCAATATATTCTTTCCTTAGCCCATAAACTACAGATTCCTGTTCAAGAAGAATTATTCAGTATTCGTGATGTCTATAACGCTGACGAGTGCTTTTTTACAGGAACAACTGTAGAAGTGCTGCCTATGACACATCTTGATGGAACTGCCATCCAAAATGGTCAAGTTGGGCCAATCACCAAACTACTACAAAAAACATTTGTCCAAAGTTTTTCAACTTCTAATATTTCATTACCTTAAACGCGAACGTTTTAAGTTCAACAACAAAACAACGTATGTATTTTCGTTCAAAATCAAGGTGGAGCATGCACCTTGATTTTTTTTCGTAATATTTTTGACATATTCAGATTCCCGCATAAGCCTTGACAGTAATCGACATGCCTTTTAGAATTTTTAACAGTTGGTAAATATTTCATCACTACATTACAGACAGAAAGGAATCGACAAAACATGAAAAAATATCTTGCCGGTCTTGCGGCAGTGTCTGTAGCAGGAGGAGCAGCCCCGACATTAGATAGCGTTCAAGCTGCCCCTGAAAATACACAAAAGCCTGCTACACAAACTGTTCAAGCTGCACCACAAAACAATTCAAACTACACAGTTACTGCTGACGTATTACACGTTCGTTCAGGAGCTAGCACTTCTCACGACATCATCTCTCGCGTATATGAGGGTCAAACATTAAACGTAATCGGTGAAGAAAACGGTTGGGTTAAAATTAACCATAATGGTAAAACTGGTTACGTTAGTGGACAATTCGTATCAAAAAATGGTACAACACCAAACGTAAGCACAGGTGGCAAAAACAAAGTTACTGCTGATGTATTGCGTGTTCGCACAAGCCCAAATACTTCTAGTTCCATTATGGGACGTGTATATGAAGGACAAACATTGCAAGTTATTAGCATAGAAAACGGATGGGTTAAAATTAACCATAACGGCAAAACTGGTTACGTTAGTGGACAATTCATATCTGGCATTTCTTCAAACGCTGGTTCTTCAAATAACAACAATGTTCAAGCAGCAAGCGGAAACTATACAGTAAATGTATCTTCTCTTCGCGTCCGTACAGGCCCTAGCGCTTCTCATACAGTTTTAGGATCTGTTCATAAAGGACAAGTTGTACAAGTTGTTGGCGAAGTTCAAGATTGGTTCAAAATTAACTATGCTGGACAAACTGCTTACCTTAGCAAGGACTACGTAACAAAAGGTGGTTCTAGTAACGATGTTGTCCAAGGTAATGATCAACAACAAGAAATCAATAATAATGTAACTGTTCAAACTGGCGGTACTTATGTTGTTAATACAACATCATTACGTGTTCGTACAGGCCCAGCTACATACCACGGTGTACTTGGTGGCGTATTAAACGGTCAAACATTAAATGTAACTGGTGTAGAAAATGGTTGGTACAAAATTAATCATCACGGTAAAACTGGCTATGTAAGTAGCGAATTTGTGAAATTTGTTAAAGGTGGCACAACGACACCGGAACAACCAAACCAGCCTGAGCAACCACAAACATCTGTTGGTGAATACTACATTAATGCGGCAGCATTAAATGTACGTAGCGGCGAAGGTACAAATTACAGCGTAATCGGTGCTCTTCCACAAGGTCAAAAAGTACAAGTTATTTCTGAACATTATGGATGGAGTAAAATTAACTACAACGGTCGCACTGGCTATGTAGGAACTCGTTTCCTATCTAAAACACCAGTCGGTGGCGCTGTAGACAATAAACCTAACAACAGTAACAATAACAACAACCAAAATAATAATAATAATAATAACGCAGGCAACACAAGTGGTAATACATCATCTATTCTTGCATATGCAAAATCAATGCAAGGCGTACCATATGTATGGGGTGGCACTTCTGCTAATGGTGTTGACTGCAGTGGTTACATTTTCCACGTATTTAACAAATTCGGTCACAACATTAGCCGTCAAACTGTAGCAGGATATTGGAGCAGTCTACCAAAAACTTCAAATCCACAACCAGGCGATTTAATCTATTTCCAAAACACTTATAAGCCAGGTCCTTCTCACATGGGTATCTACCTTGGCGGCGGATCATTTATTCAAGCTGGTGACAACGGAGTTAAAATTGTTTCAATGAATAACTCTTACTGGAGCAGCCACTTCTTAGGATATACAAAAGCACCTTAAGTCATAGTTTCAGAGTCTTCTAGATTATTAGAAGACTCTTTTTATATAAATCCTTTTTGATTTTTCACATATAAGTCGCTGCTACGAAGAACAAAAGGTGACCTGCTCTCTTTTTCTCTTTTTCTCCTTTTGTTTTCAATTCGACACTGGGCAAAAAAAGGCCCTGATCGCTTCTATCCATGGTCGGATGCTCTCTCCCTACCTATAAAAGAAAAGTCTTTATCATTTTTTCAATTCATATTGCTACAAATATGTTTCTCTCCTCTTATTTCATACACTGTATTCTATAAAAACAGCTCATAACGTTATAATAATGAATATATTCCCCTGAAATAACATAACCTAATCTCTATAAGATTAATATGTGTTTTCTTAAATAATTTTCTTTCTATTTAAACTTTTCAATAGACGTTTGACCTCTGATGTCCGGTATGATACGTTACTTAAGATGTTATTTTCGTTGAGTATAGACATCTGTTATGTATACTTTTTTACTATGAGAGAGGAGATTTACACTACATGAATGTTTTATGGGGAATTGGCGGCGTGATTGGAGTTTTAGCAATTGCTTTCTTATTATCTTCCAACCGCAAAGCTATTAATTGGCGTACGATTTTAATCGCGCTAGCATTACAAATTACATTTTCATTTATTGTATTACGTTGGGATGCCGGAAAAGCTGGCTTAAAAGTTGCTTCTGACGGCGTTCAAGGCTTAATCAATTTTTCTTATGAGGGAATTAAATTCGTCGTTGGGGATTTAGTAAACCCAAAAGGTCCTTGGGGCTTCGTCTTCGTAATTCAAGCACTACTTCCAATTGTATTTATTAGTTCATTAGTAGCAATCTTATATTATTTGGGTATTATGCAAAAATTCGTTAGTATCGTTGGTGGTGCATTAAGCAAACTTCTTGGCACTTCTAAAGCAGAAAGTTTAAATGCAGTAACAACTGTTTTCTTAGGACAAACAGAAGCACCAATTTTAATTAAACCGTACTTAACTCGTCTAACAAACAGTGAATTCTTCACAATTATGGTAAGCGGTATGACGGCCGTTGCAGGATCAGTTCTTGTTGGTTATGCAGCGATGGGAATTCCGCTAGAGCACTTATTAGCAGCAGCAATTATGGCAGCACCATCAAGCTTATTAATTGCAAAACTAATTATGCCAGAAACAGAAAAACCGGATAACAATGTACAACTTTCTACAGAGCGTGAAGATGCTAACGTTATCGATGCAGCAGCACGCGGTGCATCTGAAGGTATGCAGCTTGTTATTAACGTTGCAGCAATGTTAATGGCGTTCATCGCATTAATCGCTGTATTAAACGGCCTATTAGGATGGGTTGGATCTTGGTTCCATATTAAACTTAGCCTTGATTTAATCTTTGGATATATTCTATCTCCATTTGCTATCCTAATCGGTGTTTCACCAAACGAAGCTGTACAAGCAGCTAGCTTTATCGGACAAAAACTTGCAATCAACGAATTCGTTGCATATGCAAACTTAGGTCCACACATGTCAGAGCTGTCTGATAAAACAAATATGATTTTAACATTTGCAATCTGTGGCTTTGCAAACTTCTCTTCTATCGCAATTCAATTAGGTGTAACAGGGACACTTGCTCCTTCTCGCCGTAAACAAATTGCACAGTTAGGGATTAAAGCAGTAATCGCTGGTACACTAGCGAACTTCTTAAATGCAGCAGTTGCAGGTATGATGTTCTTATAATAAAAATCGAGCTGATCCGAATTTTCGGGTCAGCTTTTTTTATGAATGTATTTCACATACGCCCAGCTCTTTACGTACCTATTTATCAGAAGCCTCTTCCTATACTTACGCGCTAAAAATAAAAAACAAATTATCGGATGGGACAAGACAGTCAGGTTTAAAAAGTAAAAGTGGCAGCGGCTCGTTCAAAATTAAACAAACGTTTGATTAAAAAAACAAGCACAGAGCGCCGTATGCTCTGTGCTTATTTTTACTTTAAATCTATATATCGGACAATACCCCTTAGTCGAAAGTAATTTTCACGTCCATCCCCCAACGAACGATCTACTTTCATTTATATACGAAAAAGTGACTGCTATTTTTGTAAAACCAATTGCTTCTCTTGCTGTTCTTTAGACACTTCAGTCTTTGGTTCCGTGTTTTCTTGGACACTACGATGTGCCACACGTTTCAAACAAATATGCTTCCACTTTCTTTCGTAACGCTTCATTATTCTAGTTGTCCCCCTTGAATACGCTTGAAAACCATTTGAAATCGCTTACAGGAAATAATATAGCACATATACGCAAAAGTGACAACACATTTCCGACAAATTTTTGTCAAAAATATGGATTACTTTTGACAATATATCGGCGGTTCGACACAACTTATCGACCATTCGACGACCTGCGACAACTGCTAATCAATAGGAATTCGCACAACCTATCAAAAAAGAGCTGATTCAAAATCAGCTCTTTCCTTCTATTATTTATGGTGATGACGAACTTCCTTCTGTAATTCTTTAAATAGGGAAGCAGCCATAAAGAAGATAACAAATACAAACGGGAATGCTGCGATAATCGAAGCAGTTTGCAATGCCTCTAATCCACCTACATATAATAAAATCGCTGCCAATGCTGCTTGAACAAGACCCCAAACCAGTTTAATACGATTTGGTGGATTTAAACTACCATTTGTCGTTAACATACCAAGAACAAATGTCGCAGAGTCTGCTGAAGTAATAAAGAATGTTGAAATCAGTAAAATCGCAAGAACAGATAAAACTGGTCCTATGCTGCCCATATGATCTAACATAGCGAATAATCCAATTTCTGTGCCCATCTCTTTAATTTGTCCATAAATATTTGCTCCATCAAACATCTCCATGTGAATACCTGTTCCTCCAAATACAGAGAACCAAAGCGCACCAATAATTGTTGGAACGAGCAACACACCAATAACAAACTCACGAATCGTACGTCCACGTGAAATACGGGCAATGAATGTACCAACGAATGGGGACCATGCAATCCACCATGCCCAGTAAAATATCGTCCATGATTGAATCCATTGGTTACCACCCTCATTTAATGGGCTTAAACGGAAGCTCATACTTGGCAACTCTTGAATGTACGAACCGATTGTAGAAGTAAAGTAATTCATAATAAAGTTCGTTGGACCTGCAAATAATAAGATTGCCATAAGTGCAAAGGCTAAAATAATATTTATATTACTTAAATATTTAATCCCTTTATCTAATCCTGTTTGTGCAGATAACATATATAGGACCGTTACTACCCCAATAATAACTAACTGCGTTGTTAATGAGTTTGGAATAGATGTTAAGTAACTAACGCCACCTGCAATTTGTTTTGCTCCAAGTCCTAATGAAGTTGCAACACCGAATACTGTCGCAAATACAGCTAATACGTCAAACGTATGTGCGATCCGTCCGTGCTCACCACTCTTAAATAAAGAACCAACTGTTGCACTAATTGTACTTGGTTTCCCTTTTCGGAACGTAAAATAAGCAATACAAAGTGCTACAAGTGCATACAGACCCCATGGATGTAATCCCCAATGGAAGAATGAAAAACGAAGTGCAAGACGTGCACTCTCTTCTGTTGCACTCTCTCCAAATGGCGGTGTGTATAAATGATTTAATGGTTCCGCAACTCCCCAGAAAATCAAACCGATTCCCATGCCGGCACTAAAGAGCATAGCGAACCAGGTCATATAACTATAATCAGGCTTATCATCATCTTTCCCTAAACGGATCGAACCATATTTTGAAAAGATTAAAAAGATAGCTAAACCTAAGAAAACAGAAACAGAAATGATATAGAACCAACCAAATTTACTAACTAATGCAGTTTGAATTGCAGTAGTCACATTTCCTAAATTACCTTTTCCGATTATAGATTCGGGAATAATCCCCCAAATTGTAAATGCAATACATAATGTTAATGAGACAATAAATGTTTTTGTCAGTTTCCTCATAAAATCCCCCTTTTGTAGGTTTCTTTTTTTCGTAAAATGACTCTAATTCCGATATGTTAAATCGGATAAAGTGAAATATTTCTTGCGGTGATTTTCTTTCAGCTCTCTAAAATCAGCCTTCACCAATTAGAATTCTTATGGACAGTTGAGCCTCCATATAACCGTTCGGATTATAAAATGGAGATGCTACCGCCAAATCGTGCGAGATAGATGCGGATGGGAGTGTGTTTCCCAAAAAAAGGTGTGTTACAGTTGGAAAAAAGCCAAATTTACGGATAGCAGTTCTTTCTTTTTGTAACAATTATGCGGTTGTTTTTGTAAGGATATAGCACTTCTTTGTGAATACACAAACAAATTATTTATGTTTATATAACTATTTTAGTCACAAATCGACGAATTACTCAAGGATTGTAACCATCTAGTAACCGTATCGTAATAACTGCGTAACATTATTATCTCAGTTGAAAAATATCCTCTATGCTATAAGTAATAGAGATATCTATCAAACCTCCTAAAAACACGGAATGAAAACCGCTTTCTATTATTTCTTTCTATATTACAGAGTATTAATGATTTGTTACGAATGGTTTGTAATTGTGTGATTTCCCAAATTCCGAAAAAAACTGTTGCTATAATGAGGACACGAAAACAAACGCAATGGAGGCTATCATGAAAAAATTAATTGGTATAGCAACGGCAGCAGTTTTTGGTCTTGGGATTTTCACTACTTCTGCAAAAGCAGAAACTGTTGTAACAACAGACGTATTAAATGTACGCGAGAACCCAAATACTGAATCACAAGTTGTAGGCAAATTATTAAATGGTCATAAATTAGATGTTACAAATACAGAAAACGGATGGTCAAAAATCAAATTAGATGGTAAAGACGCATTCGTAAACGCAGAATTTACAAAAAGCATCTATTACGTAACAGCAAACGTATTAAATGTACGTGCTGAAGCAAACACAAACTCAGAAGTTCTTGGTACGCTTAAGAAAGACGATATGATCGAAACAACGAACCAAGTACAAAATGAGTGGTTACAATTCGAATATAATGGGAAAACGGCTTACGTTCATGTTCCTTTCTTAACAGGTACAGCACCTGTTATTGAAAAACAAGAAACGCCTGCTCCTGCTCAAGCTGCAGCACCTGCTAAAGCAGAAGCAAAAGCACCAGCAGCACAAGAAAAACCAGCTGCTAAACCTGCTGTCAAAGCAGCAGAAACAAACACTCCTTCTGGTGGTCGTGAACTAACAGTTGAAGCTACAGCGTATACAGCTCATCCGAGCGAAAATGGCGGCACATACGGCGGCCGTGTATTAACTGCAATGGGTCATGACCTAACAGCGAATCCAAACATGAAGATGATTGCTGTTGACCCGAAAGTGATTCCACTTGGATCAAAAGTATGGGTAGAAGGTTACGGAGAAGCAATCGCTGGTGACACTGGCGGCGCAATTAAAGGTAACCGTATCGACGTTCTAGTTGGCTCTGATTCAGCTGCTAACAAATGGGGACGTAAATCCGTTAAAGTGAAAATTTTAAAATAACCAATGACTGCTAAAAATTCAGCCAGTTCTCATATATTGAGAGCTGGCTTTTACTTTTTTATATAAACACAAATGAAAAAACATCCTTTTTTAGGTGGGAGAGAGCTGCCGCCCATGGAAAGAAGCGGTCAGGGCCTTTTTTAACCCCATGCAAAGTAAAAACGGGCGCAAGTCTCCTAGCAGCGACTTATATGTTGGAAAACCAAAATGGATATATATATAATGACGATAAGGAGGCTATACCATGAACCCACATGCAAAAATAGACTGGATCGGCACACCGAAGCCATACATCTACAAAGATGATGTAACATACGACGGGGCTACAATTGATTTTTCACTTGAACATGATGACAATCGCTATAAGCTGATTGTGCTCAAGCACGATCAATCCGTTCAATATAAATTTGTGCAATACGGCACAAAACCGGGATCACAAAAACCATTTCCAATTGATATACCCTTTCAAGAAGAAATGCTTCCGTTAGTAGAAAGAATTCTACAAGATCCATATGTACAAGCTTGTCGTATTTTGTAGAGAAGTCGATATATCAAAAAAAGACTACCTCTTTGTAAAGAGATAGTCTTTTCACATTTTAATGCGTTGGGCCAGATACGTCTTCTGTTTTCAATGTATTATTCGCACTGATTGAATGATACAATAGTTTCCCATCCGGATTTACTGTAACGATATGTTCATTGCTAAAGCTCTTAAACTTTACAGATCCATCACCATAGCGAATATTGTATTCTTCATATGTCGTTACTTTATATTTCGTAGAACTTTGACGTTCAACATTACGGACTTCAAATTTTAATAAATCCTCAGTAATTCCTTTTTTCTTTAAATATTGCAGATAATCACGGTCTTCTTTATATGATTTCCCGCTCTTATCATAGTCATTTTCAATTAGACTAAAGTCATTTAAAGAAATAGCGCGCACGTTGTTATAAATATGAGTGCGAACAAAGTCACCAACTGCCGTATCCGATGTTTGTTTTGGGAATTTTAAATAATAGGAGCTCTCCTCATCACCAATTTTTACGCTTTCGGTTTTCACAACACCAAAATCAGTTTGTTTCTCTAAATGAACTTCGACCGTCCCATCTGTTGGTACTGGTCCGAGCTTATAGCTTCCATACTCTAGTTTCCCACGTTTTTTACCATTTACAAAGACATTAGCGCTATTTTCGTCAGAAGAGATTTTAACATATTTTCCTTCAAGTGGTAATTTTACATCCACTTTCCCTTCTTTTTCTCCAGCTAGCTCAACTTCCTTTTCCGTTTCTAGTTCAGTAAGCTCTGCCTTCGCCTTTGCTTTTACAACATACGTCCCAGGGAAATAAGGTCCGACTTCTTTAGAAAATTTTCCGCTAGAAATATCAGCCGTTTTTTTATCATTTACATATACTTCTGCATTTTTTGCAGTTGTGCTGACCGTCATAAAATACGACTTAATGCTGAACTTATATTTTGGATATAAGAACCACTCTTTTCCATCCTCTACAATTTGTCCGTCCACAAAGCTTTCTTTGTTAACGAGCTTTGTATCTACCGTTTGCTTTTGTAAGTAAGATAACAATTCTTTATTGTACGAAGGACTATCCTTTAAATAACGTAAATAAGATTTAATATCTTCTGTTTTAATTTTCAAACCTGGGTCATCCGATTTTATAAGAGAATCAATTGTATTTATATCTTTTTTATTGAAAGCATCAATTAATGCATTGATTTGCTTTTCTTTCGAGAATTTATATGCCCCGAATTTATATGCTCCAAATAGTAAAGCAGCGAGTACGACGAATACAATGAGGAGTACAATATTTTTCTTGCTCTTCTTTGGTTGCATTTCCCTCTGTACATCTGCTCTCGAAGCCGCTACATTTTCTTCAATCACTTCTACTTTACTTCCGCATTCAGAACAAAAATTTAAGTAATCTGCGACTTGTTTTTTACATGTTCCACAAAACTTCACGATACTTCCCTCCCTACTTCCTTGCCAATTTCATTCCAGCGAAGGCAGCTGCATATGTCAGAATAAAACTACCGAGTATTAAATAGATCCAGCCGCCCTGCATAGAAAATACTGTTCCACCTACTCCAAATTCCTTTGTTAGCTTTCCTGCAATATTAATTTCAATTTTAGAAAGAAGATTCATTACAATCATCATAATTGTATAAGCACCGCTACATACAGCTAACGTTACATACATATTAGAGAATGGCACCCTCGCTAATTTTTGTCCCGCTCTAAACATAAAGAATACTGGGATCATAAGGAGCAACAAACCAAGGTGGAATTTACCATTTATCTCATCAAAACTTTCCATTGCTGATAGCGGAGCACCTTCAGCAATTAAAATATCTTTTATTTTAACGCCACCAGCAGATACACCTGATATGAATGAAAGTTCTATCATACTTTTGTCACCTGTTGTCATTACTTTAGACATTTCCTTTTGTAACGCTGGAACCTTTATTTCTACTGGTGCAAAATGAGTCATACTCCATACATTTGGTGTGAGTTGCAATGCCATCATTGCACGCGCTGAAATTGTCGGCGCTACATCTTCGAAAGGCTTTGCATTACTACCAGATAGTGCAATGAGTGTCGTCACACAAAAAATAGCAGCTGTCAGCAAAAGACCTTTCACCATCGCTGCCATTCCATGATATAGCGATGCCCCGTATGGAAGTAGCTCCTGAAACGCATCTGCTATATTGTTTCGGCTTGTATGCGCAATCAATCCAAATAAACTAAAGAAAGTTCCGTACATAAAACCACTTACTAAACTTTTCAACGAAGAGTATCCAACTGTTATCGTTCCTACTTCTGGGAGTGCAACTGATTGTGAGGCAATAAAACTGATTACAAATAAGAATAATCCATAAATAATACCGACTGTTGTCGCTAGTACGATTTGTTCTCCAATCGTCTTTGCAACACGTTGTTTCCCTATCCAAATCCCTACTCCACATAAAATAATAAATGGAATAATTAATAGTAAAAAGAATGGAGTATGCCAAGATAACGACATAACAATTCCGCCTTCATCTCCTGCTGAAAAACCAAGTAAATGATAGCTTAATAGTGTAGAAGTTGTACTCGCATAAAAATCAGGTAACATTGTTAATTCCCTAGCAAATTCATGGAATATCTTTTTCATCATCTCTGAAACCGCTAAACTTCCAAGCCATCCCGCAAGTAACATAAGAACGCTTGCAATTGCTCCGCCAATTATCCCTGTCTTCAGACCACCTTTATGTAAGCCTAATTCAACTTTATGACCTTTTTCCATACTAGGTAACTTTACGATATGTTCTTTTTTCTTCACTGTAAATAAAGAATGTCCGCACTTTTGGCAATACAGGTTCTGCTCTGCATTTTCATTCCCACAATCACGGCAATATTTAGAGTTGTCTTGCTCAAGAACGACACTGTCTCCAGACACCATTGTCATACTTCCTTCATTTGGACAGTAGTTCACTTCTTCTCCATGTTGATTCCCACACATGCGACAGTACATTTCGTTCACTCCCCACCTTGCTTAATTCCACAAACTGGACAAAAAATGGAGCCTTTTGCAATGTGCTCATTACATGATACACACGTAACCTTTTCTACGTTGCTCTCTACAAATAGCATTGGATTTGGTTTTCCGCATGTCCCACAAAACTTATCACCAATTGATAAAGAGCCTCCACACTCACACGTTACTTTCTCTCCTTGTTGTTTTTGCAGTTCAACAATTCGTTTTCGTGCTTGATAAATTAAAACGTCAAATTCTTGAATCGGAGCAACTAATTGCTTTAATACCTCTTCCTTGACCCCAGTATCTCGAATCTGAACATATACCTGTTGGCCAAGCTCTAATAAAACTTCTGTCTTCTTATGAAGCTGCACTTGTATTTCCTTTTTTAATTGCGCAATCTCTTGTGCCACTTGCAACTTTATCTTTCCCTGTTCAATTCCTTCTTGTAGCTTATTCATACCGCTTCCTAATTTCGTCTGAAAATCTGACAAATCAAATCCCCTCCTAAACAAAAAAGTCACGTATTTAACTATATATATTACCATATTTTTCTAGATTAAATACGAGCAAATTCATTTTTTCTGTTTTCACCTCTTTTTGTTTATAATGGTAGAGGAAATAAATCTTTTGTACGGAGGAAAACTATGCTGCAACATTCAATTACGAAAGATGAAATTATGATGATCGCGAATGAATTTGTTCAAGGACTCGATCCGCAGCAAGTAGCCGATCAAGAGCATGTTGCCACTGCTCGTCATTTATATCGCAGCGGTCTTGTCTACAACGTTGATTTTGATGGCTATACGTTATCAGGTACCGTAGATGCTGAAGGAAATGTGTATAGCGTCCATATTCCGATTCGTAATATCGCGGAAAGCTATTGTGATTGCTTCGCGCCGACGCAGTGCGAGCACATGCTTGCTGTTCTACTGTCTGCTGCTTCTAGCTTCGGACAAGTGGGAGAAGTATTAACATTATTTAAAAATAAAACGAAACCATCACTCCCTCCGATTCGAACAGCACGACAAGTATTACAATCGTCTGTATTTGAAGAAACGGAATTTACAAGTTGGCACGCATATTTTAAATCTGAATATGACGCATTTAAAAAAGAACAAACACGACTCTCGTATAGACAAATGTATTTTCTTATGAGCATCTTTACAGACTTTTACATGAAATTAGAACGAAAAGCGCCGCGTGTCGTTGCTATACATGAATTGTTCAAATTACATGGTGCACTTTTTTGCTTTCAAAAGCTATTAGAAGAAATCCTTGACTTTGAGACAAACAAAACGTATTCCTATCACCAACCTATTAACGTTGTCCGGCTATTTGTTGATAAAGTTGAATCACTTGTACGTGACTTGAAATCAGAATCGATTCCTGCTGAATGTGAACCAATTTTGCAAGAAACAGCTCGACAAGTGCATGATATTTTCTTCTCTACCGATTCCTATACACAGGAGAGGTTCTTTATTTACCGGCATATATGGGGAGAGTTGCTAGCAGAAAAATCTTGGATACAAGAAGAAGAAAAACGAATTGATGCGAAGATGAATCCACTTTCGAAAGCACTCGCCTCTTCTCACCTCTTCTTTTTAAAAGAAGAGGATCATTTAGCTATGGTCTTACTCGAAACACAACCGGCTCAAGTTGTCGGTCTTTATTTCGACTGGCTCGAAGATTTACTGAGTACAATGCAATGGGAGCGCGCCAAAAATTGGCTGTCTTTCACATATAAACAAGTGAAAAAGACAATGAATGATCAGGCCGATCCCCTTTTTGTAAAAGATATCGTTCGTTTGTTTGTCATGATGTATGAAACATATGCAACACACACAAATGAACAAGCAGGTCTTGAAATGATTTTGCAAGAACTATTGCCATACAGCTTCACAAACTACGAGCAATATGTACTAGCAAAAAAACAATATCATGCATGGACAGAACTTCATCTCTTGTATGGATTTGAAGCAATTGAATTGCTAAAAGAACCACTGAAAGAAATTGAAAAAGAAGCACCAGAAGCAGCTCTTCCGCTCTATCATCTTGCAACGATGCAAGCAATTGAGGAACGGAATCGCAAGTCATACCGCCGTGCAGTCCGTTACTTAAAGAAATTGCGTATGCTCTATAAACGACTCAAACGAACAGATGAATGGCACATTTTCATTGTCCAAATCGCTAACTTATATTCACGTCTAAGAGCACTACAGGAAGAACTGCGGAAAGGAAAGTTAATCGATGATCATACAAACTGAAGTAACAATTCGGCTCCAGCACGTAAGTCAAGGTTGGTTCCTTTGGGGAGAAGATGAAACCGGCAATCTCTTACCTGCAAGAGATTGGAAACAACATGCCTTCACATGGCATTCAACTTCCTTCTATGGCACCTTCTTGAAAGAAGCTACATACGAAGGACGAAGCGGGATTATGCTAACGAGCGTTCAAGCATTTGAATATATCGCCAATAAACCAATGAATTCATTTGCCAGGCTGCAAATGAATGATCCCATTACCGCACTTACGCCAAATGCAAAAGAACTATGGGATGCCTTTGTAACTGGAAGCTTTATACCTGATATGAAGCGCTGGTCCGATTATCCGTCATGGAAAGTTAGCAATGTTTCAACTCAAGATGATACGCTAGCATCCCTTTTCTCTCAGGCAGTTAATGAGAGTATTCTTCAAGATGCTCGCTCTAATGATGGCTGGGAAGATGCGAAGCGACTATATGAGCACTATGATTTTACGAAAAGACAGCTTGTAACAGCAATGCATGAAGAAGATTGGCTCCGGAAAATTGGCTACATCGAGGATGATCTTCCCTTCACAATTGGACTTCGTCTCCAAGAACCACACAATGATTTTGAACTGTGGAAACTTGAAACGATTATCACCACAAAACGCGGAGCACACCGGATATACGTCTATAATGACATCGATTCACTACCAAAAAGATGGCATAACTACGAAGAGCGTATTCAAGAAACGCAGGAAGGGTTCGGTAAGCTAGTTCCATGGCTTAAGGAAGATGATCACTTTCGAACTGAGCTCTATGAAACAGAAGCATGGAACTTCTTAACAGAGGCGAGTAACGAATTATTAGCAGCCGGCGTTGATATTTTACTACCGTCTTGGTGGCAAAACTTAAAAGCAACGAAACCAAGGTTACGCGTCCAATTGAAGCAAAGTACGAATCAAACACAATCCTTCTTCGGCATGAACACTCTCGTCGATTTCGACTGGCGCGTTTCCACAGATGGCATCGACCTATCAGAGAGTGAGTTTTTCGATCTTGTCGAACAAAACAAACGACTCTTCAATTTAAATGGACAATGGATGAGACTCGACCCTGCCTTTATTGAAGAAGTGAAAAAACTAATGAAACGTGCAGATAAATATGGCCTTGAAATGAAGGATGTTTTGCAGCAGCACTTATCAAACTCTGCCGAAGCAGAAATTGTAGAAGAAGATAATCCATTTACAGACATTGAAATTGAGCTAGATGGCTATTACGAAGAGCTCTTCCAAAAATTATTGCATATCGGAGACATTCCAAAAGTTCCAATACCATCTTCCTTGCAAGCCACACTTCGCCCATACCAAGAACACGGTGTAGAGTGGCTCTTATATTTACGAGAGCTCGGATTTGGAGCGTTGTTAGCGGATGATATGGGTCTTGGAAAAAGCATCCAAACCATTACTTACTTATTATATGTGAAAGAAAAAAGCCTCCAAACAGGTCCGGCACTAATCATAGCACCGACGTCTGTTCTTGGAAATTGGCAGAAGGAGTTTGAACGCTTCACGCCGCATTTACAGGTTCAACTACATTATGGAAGCAACCGTTCGAAAGGCGATTCATTTAAGGACTTTCTTCAGAGTACGGATGTCGTATTAACTTCTTATGCATTAGCACAACTTGATGAAGAAGAGTTAAACGCGCAGTGCTGGGATGCGATCATCCTGGATGAGGCGCAAAATATTAAGAACCCGCAAACGAAACAATCGAAAGCGGTTCGTAATTTGCAAGCAAATCACAAAATCGCTTTAACAGGTACGCCGATGGAAAACCGGTTAGCAGAGCTATGGTCTATTTTCGACTTCTTGAACCACGGATATCTTGGTAGCCTAGGACAATTTCAGCGCCGCTTCGTAACACCCATTGAGAAAGATCGTGATGAAGCGAAAATTCAGCAAATACAAAGATTCATCTCACCGTTCTTACTGCGCCGGACAAAACAAGATCAAACAGTCGCATTAAACTTACCGGACAAACAAGAACAAAAAGAATACTGTCCACTAACAGGTGAGCAAGCATCACTATATGAACAACTCGTACAAGATACACTACAAAACATTGAAGGCTTAACAGGCATTGAAAGACGCGGTTTTATTTTAATGATGCTCAGTAAGCTAAAGCAAATTTGTAATCATCCCGCTCTTTACTTAAAAGAAGAAGCGCCGAAAGATATTGTGCAGCGCTCCATGAAGACGCAAACATTAATGGATCTTATTGAAAATATAAAAGATCAAAATGAAAGCTGCTTAATTTTCACGCAATATATTGGAATGGGGAATATGTTACAAAAAATATTAGAAGAGAAATTCGGTCAGCGTGTTCTCTTCCTAAACGGTAGTGTACCGAAAATAGAACGTGATAAGATGATCGAACAGTTCCAAAATGGAACATATGACATCTTCATCCTCTCATTAAAAGCTGGCGGCACAGGTCTAAATTTAACTGCCGCAAACCACGTCATTCACTATGATCGCTGGTGGAATCCAGCTGTAGAAAATCAAGCGACAGACCGAGCATATCGCATCGGTCAAAAGCGATTTGTACACGTCCATAAACTCATTACAACAGGTACACTTGAAGAAAAAATTGATGAAATGCTAGAACGTAAACAATCGCTGAGTAGCGCTATTATCACAAGTGATAGCTGGATGACAGAACTCTCAACAGACGAGTTGAAGGAATTACTCGGTGTATAAAATCCATTTTAATAATGAGATGCTGTGTCGCATATTATCGAGGCGTCGATATATTCACAAAAAAGGAGCTATCCCGAAGGGTTAGCTCCTTTTTCTATGCCAAAACCAATTGCTTATTATAATTCCTGTCAGTCCGCCCGACGTATCTAAAACTGAATCTTGCCACATCGGTGTACGGTCACCTGTAAACGATTGATGAATTTCATCGAATGTTGCATATCCAGCGACAATCAGAAGTGCGAATACGAAGGAACGCATTCTTGAACAACCAGAACGGTGCAATGCATAATACGAAAGCGCACCAAGAATCAAGAATACTGTGAAATGAGCTCCTTTACGAAGGAAAAACTCAACAAAACCACCAACGCCTTTATTTTCAATGCTAACCGGTGTTCCCCCGCCATAGTCAATCGATACACCGGAGAATTTTTCTTCTACAAATTGAGACGGAACATACTTCTCAATATCTGAACGCATATCCTGCTTCTTATACGGCTGTGCTGAAGAATAAAAAATAATCCCCATCCATAGTAAAACGGGAATCCAAACTAACCATTTACGATTCATCTTTTGAAACTCCTCTCTTATTCTTCTAAGCGTACCAAAAAAAATAAAAAATTTCACGCCAAAATATGACCGTTGCCTCCTATATATATGACGAAAAGGGGGTGAAAAAATGGCGATTGAAACGATTGTAACTGACTTAAGCTTGCGCCTTGTCCTAAACGGTGGCACAGACAAAAACGGGAAAACTATTTTGAAAAACAAACAATTTAAACGAGTAAAGCCAAATGCTGATGTAGCACAGGTCCATGAAGTGGGACGTGCCCTTGCTTCATTACAAGGATTAAAGCTTCATGCAGTTCAACTTTTAAGTACATCTGACATCTCAAATCCGTAAAAATTTAGTGACAAGGAGGTAAATGATAATGACAGTACTCGAACTGATTTTCTTAAAAGAGGATGGAAAAACAGTCGTCTTCTCTATCGACAATCCTATTACACCTGTGAATGAACAAACCATAGGCCAAGTGATGGACACAATTCTCTCCTCTGCAATTTTCTTATCACTTAGTGGGAACACTCGTAAAAAAGGGGCACGCCTTGTTGAAAAGACAGTATCAGAAGTAACAGTTGCTCCTTAAACGCAAAAGACGAAGCTGCATCAATTTGCAGCTTCGTCTTTTTTCTTCGGCATCTCAATCGGAATAAAAATATGAGAGAATCCGATTGAAACATATTTATAATTTTCTTTCCCAATTGTAAATTCCGTCTTATACGTCGAGAAGAAAATATAATCGCTTCGCTTTGTATAATGGTTAATCAACACGTCAACTTGTGGCTCTACATATTTCTTTGCTAACTTCTTACCAATTGTCGCAAGTTCACCAACAAGCCCATCTGGGTCTTCTTTTTCAACCTCTGTTAATTTCTTACTAATATCATTGCGATTCATAAATTGCTTTGCTGCCCATTCTGTATATTCCCCTTTACTCGGGTTGCTATTTGCTAAATATACGAAAAGAAGGACAACAAGTGCCATAATTATATACTTCCTTTTCATATTCTATCACCGCCTAACTGTTTCTATTTTCATATATATGTACAAGCGATGCAAATTATATAAATCTAAATTGAAAAAACGATAGAAACCCTTTCTTTTTAAGGAGGAAAAGAGTGTAGATTCATTTTTGTATGCAAAACAGCTTATATGTCGAAAAATTAAAATGAATTTATATAGAAGGCTTACTATTTACAAAATAAAGTAAACTTTACAAACATTTACAAATATTTAAAATTATTTTTATATTCCATCTATATACTAAAATATGTAAACAAATACTTTTAAGGAGGCTTTTCCTTTGGACGACCTAGTTAGTCATGATACTATCTCTAGTTCTACAATGATACTTGAGCCTTACGCCCATCCTTTTCACCGTACTAAAATAACAGAAAATGATGGAAATATTAAGTTTTCATCTAAAACATCATTACAATTGGTACAGCTATCTTGCCTATTACATAACCATTCTACCTATAAAGGAAGGCGAGATGCGATTCAAGAAAATTATTACTTTAAACAAAATATCCCAATCCCAATTGATCATCGTCATTATATTTGCGCCATTCCAACGAAATCTCCTGCATCTCCAGACTGTATTTGGGTTTTCTATAGTCATATAAACAAAATAGAAATTTATAATAATCGCAAGCAATCCAAACTTCATTTTTATAATGGTACAACCATAATTGTTGCTACTAGTTTTTATCAAATGCAACAACAATTTTTGAAAGCTGGATTTCTCTTGTGCCGCATGAACATGCAAGATTCACAACAATTTCGAGATATTTATAAAGTCATGCGCCTCCTAGACAAACCATTACTTCCTTGCTAGTACAAATTTGTTATAAAAAAATGGAAGACACAGAATATTCCTGCCTTCCATTTTTCTTTTTTTCACTCTCTTATACTGCTGCGCATCTTCCCCAGTGCCTGCCGATATACCCATCTCACTTGATGATATGTCATCTCCATCTCTTCCGCAATTTCATGTATCTTCTTTCCTGCATAAAAACGTTCGTAAATAATATGTTTCTCTTTCTCATCTAACAAACTCATATAATCCTGAGTTTCTGACAACACTTCTGCTCCGCATACATTTTGTAACATTTCCTGTCCGGCGAATGTATGCCGCTTTTGAAATCGATTTTCTTTCTTTAGTTTCTCTAGCAAATATCCACGTACTGTTACAAGTGCATAAGCTGCAAAAGTTCCTTTCTCCTCCTCATACTTTTCGTATGCCATCCAAAGTCCAATTAAACCACATTGATAGTACTCTTCATAATCCCGGTACAGATAAAGCTTTTTCATTTGATTTTTAATCATCTTTTCATACAACGTAACTGTTTCTGTAAAAGTAGCCGGTTTCATATTATACCTATTTCTAAAAGGTATACCTCTTTGTTATTCCGCGGTACCTTTACAATATAAGAAGATAAAGAGGATTTCATGGTGAGTTATTTAAAATTCTGCATAGGGAAATTTCAAATATCTGTAGAGGAAATTTGAAATACGAGGCCTAGTATTTCAAATACATACAAAAATAAAAAACGGCTCCTGATCGAGCCGTTTTCTGCACATATTCTTATCCATTGAAACTTTGCATAAACTTTGCTACTGCGATAATCATTACACTTACAAACGCTACTTTAATAATAAAGAGAACGATAATTGGAACCGCAGCTTTTACTTTTCCTAACCCAGCTGTTATTTGTAATCCCATCCAGATTAAAACGATATTCCATAAATAGAATACCTCAACTATACTACCGATTGCATACCCTGTAGTACCTTGTTCAAATAATGGTGCCAAGCTTGTATACCCAGTTGCACCACTTCCAAAAATTAAATCTAAAAGAGAATTAATAAGTCCACCAATTACAAGCACAATATTCGCATATACAATAATGGCTAACAATTTTTTGTACGAAGTATCATTTCCAAAAAACATCATAAAGATTTTATAGACAGCTGCTACAATAAGAGTTCCAATTATTATCCCAATAAAACCTGAACCGATTGACTTACCAACTAAATATCCGATAGAGTCTTCTTGGCCTGTGCCAAATTTCTTCTGAATTTCCATCATCTCAGGCGATGATTGCGCCACATATGTAGATAATCCATTTACAAGTGCTTGTAACAACGCAACCAAAAAGAACATACCCCAAACCTTATCAGTCGCTTTCATTCTCTCAAACTGTAAGCCAGGAGATGTGATCATTCCTATTAAAGATGGTTTTTCTCCACTAACCTTTTGCGAATTAACATTCGGTTCCATTCTAAAAAACCTCCTTGTATTTTTCTCACCCGTTCTAACGGGCGGTTCACTTCCTCTTCTTCAGAGACTGTGAACCGCCCACTAGAATAATATAAAAATCGACTTGCACTCTTGTTCTCTCTTTGGTTTCACTTAGCATGGGGACAAAAAGGCTCTGACCGCTTCTATCCTCGAGCGGATTCCCTCTCCCACCTAAAAGAAATGGTTTTATATCTTTTTTCTATTTGTATGTGTAGTAGAGGAACGCCCCTCTACTACACTACCAATCTATTCATAACGAAGTGCTTCAATAGGATCTAGTTTCGCTGCTTTATTCGCTGGAATTAATCCGAAAATAATACCGAGCGTCATCGAGAATAACACGCCACCAACGACAACTTCCCATGAAACGAGCGGTGGCCATTTCGCAAATGTAGAAACAATATATGCACCACCATAACCAAGACCGATTCCGATCAATCCACCAAGAAGCGTTAACATAACGGCTTCAATTAAGAATTGTAGCAAGATTTTACTGCGCGTTGCTCCAAGTGCTTTACGTACCCCAATTTCACGTGTACGTTCTGTTACGGATACGAGCATAATGTTCATAACACCAATACCACCAACGACTAATGAAATACCAGCAATACCACCAATAATCATTGTCATAATGCCCGTCATTTTTGAAATACCTTCTTGAATTTCTTTTAAATTCATCACTTCGTATTTACCAGATGCATCACTTGGCTTACGACTATTTAATACATCAGCAGCTTTTTTACCCGCTTTTTCTAAATCATCCACATTTTTCGCTTGAACAGAAATACTTTGAATCTCATCTTTTCCATATATTGTTGGCCACAATGTAATTGGAATTAAAGCTTCCGATGGCCCCATTCCCATAAACTCATTATTTGATTTATAGACACCGATAATTTGCATCGGTTGTCCTTTCATCTCAATAATTTTTCCGACTGGACTTTCCTTTTTGAAGACCTTTTCTTCCATACTCTTACTGATCATCACGACGTTATTACCTTGCGCAATATCCGATTCTTGTAAGGATCGGCCTTTTAACACTTTCACTTTATTTACTGAGAAGTACTCACTATCTAATCCTGTAATACTCACCATCTCTTTTTTATCTTCAATATCGAGTGGCTCCATACTTGAATTGGTTGTAAGAACATGCGCAATCTCTGGAAGTTTTTTTATTTCAAAAATATCTTCCTCAGTTAACTTTGGTTGTTCCATCATTTCCATACCATACGGATCATTTATATCCGCACTATAGTGAATTGGGATTACGTTATTACCAGCTCCAACGAATTGCGACTTTAACGCTGCTTCTCCGCCCTGCCCAATCGCAACAACAGTAATAATGGAACCAACGCCTATAATAATCCCAAGCATCGTAAGCGCTGAGCGCAGTTTATGAGCTAGAATAGAAGATAGGGCAATTTTTATACTATCTAGTAAACTCATACCGCACACCTTCTATCTTCTGTAATTTTTCCGTCTCTTAACACAATTCGGCGCGAAGAATATGCCGCAACTTCTTCTTCATGCGTAACCATAACAATCGTTGTACCTTCTGCGTTTAACTTTGTGAAAATATCCATAACCTGCTCTCCAGATTTCGTATCAAGAGCACCTGTTGGTTCATCGGCCATAATAAACGTTGGATCATTTGCAATAGAACGTGCGATGGCTACACGCTGCTTTTGCCCACCTGAAAGTTCGCTTGGCAAGTGATGCACGCGGTCAGACAATCCGACTTTCCCAAGTGCTTCAAGAGCTCTCTGACGGCGCTCCGCTTTCTTCACGCCGCCATATATAAGCGGAAGTTCTACATTTTCTACCGCTGAAAGACGTGGCAATAA